>QNCV01000149.1 GCA_003645845.1 Fidelibacterota bacterium
CGGGCGGACATGGCGAAGTTGGAAAAATGGCCTTTGTTTCAGGGCCCTATTCTTACCGGCTAATTGCCTACCTGATGGACAAGGGCAGTCTGGCAGCTGTTGTTTTAATCGGAGGACTTGCCGGAATCTGGAAACTCTATCCCGCCATCAGAGTGTATTACCGGCTTTTAGTTATAATTATTCCACTTGTCTGTTTCGGGGCGGGATCTATCATCCGTAAAAGTAAAAAGGGGTTTCCAGGCATTGGGAAATATCCCTTTAAAAATGTGTTAGCGGCAAACATACCGTTATCAATTGCACATGTCATGATCATGGCTCTTCAATACTGGTTGGTATTAAAAGCATATGGGGTTTCCTTTTTCTCGACATATACGACAGTAAATATTGTGCTGTGTGCGATAATGATACCCATAAGCTTTGCCGGATTGGGTGTTCGGGAATGGACCACACTGCAATTGCTGAAATTCTATTCACTCCCCAAAGAATCGGCAATTCTCGCGCCGCTCCTGGTATTCCTTTGCAATGTTTTTATTCCTGCACTGATCGGTGCAATTGTAATTCTGGTTTTTAAAATGAAACCGAAACTTTTTCCCAAAGACAGCGCGACATTACATCAACAAAGATGATGCAATGGAAAAATAGACCAGCATTCCTGTAATATCCATGGTTGTCTGGACAATCGGGCTGGTTGCTACGGCGGGATCAACATTGATCCGTTGCAGCAGCATGGGCACCACCGTGCCTATGGTGGCCGCAATGGTGAGCTCACAGCACATGGATATGCCGATAATACCACCAATAGTTAAAATACTGTTAGTGGTATGATAAAAAATATTTGACAGGGCAGAGAGCAGTACTCCAAAAGCGAATCCCAGAATCAGGCCTACGAGCAATTGTCTGAACAGCACTTTAAATAGCTGCTGAAAATTAATCCGGCCGGTAACCAGACCGCGGACAATGATTGTCGATGACTGTGCTCCCACATTGCCCCCCATGCCGGCGATAATTGGCATAAACGCCGCCAGTATAACGAATTTGCTCAGGAGCTCGTGAAAACCAACTACGATAGAGGAAACAATCAGACCGCCGATAAACGTGGCAAAAAGCCATGGAAAGCGAATACGGGCGGCCTCCAGCGGGCTTTTCAATAAAATTTCACGGTCTTTTCCGACTCCGGCCATCTGCAAAAAGTCCTCAGTGGCCTCTTCCCGGATAACATCGATAATATCGTCAACGGTCACAATTCCCATGAGAGTGTTGTCTTTATCCACCACCGGTATTGCCAAGAAGTTGTAACGACTGATGATACGGGCAACCTCTTCCTGATCTGTGTCGTGGTGTACGGATACTACCTTGGTAATCATGATATTTTGCAGGACGGTTTTCGGTGAGGTCATCAACAGCTGCCGCAATGAAATGACACCGGTCAATTTGTTATTTTCATCAACAACATAGATATAAAACACCATCTCGGCATCCTTCTGTTCGCGGATAGCATCGATGGCTTCCTGAACCGTATCGTTTTCATTCATTTTAAACGGCAAAGGAACCATGATACCGCCGGCTGTATCCGGCTCATACATCATCAATTCCTCAAGATCTTCAGAATCGGAAGCGCTGAGAAGACCAAGAACCTCTTTGCCGAGATCTTCCGGTATCTGGGCTACAATATCAGCCTGATCGTCAGGAGCCATTTCGTTGAGCAGCTCGGCAATGTCCTTTGGAGGCATATCCTTAACGATGTCCACCAGAATTGATCGATCAAGTTCTGTCAGAAATTCAGCTTTATAAGCCCGGTCGGAGATAAGTTTAAAGATCTTTTCCCGCTCTGCAGCTGTAAATGATCGGAATAATGCCGCCAGATCCGCCGGATGCGTTTTCATAATCATTTTCTGCGTATTCGAACTGGCATTTCGTCGTATTAATCGTCGAAAGGCATCCTGTAAAATGATAAATTCACGATCAATCATAATTTCTCCGACCCTTAAAGATTAATCTTCAATCCATTTTTCTTAAAATTTTCAATGAGTATTGCATCATCACTGACGTTGATAACGGGAATAATTCGACCGAACAAAATCAGCCCTCCGACCAGGATAATCAACCCTGCCGATAATATCAATGGCGATACATGTCCGTGCCATTCATACCAATTCAGCCGTTCTTCCGAAAGGTGCGTAAAAAGAACAGCCACACCGTTATTGAAGGCATGCAGAAAAAACGACACCCAGACGGAATTAGTTTTCCAGGCAACAAATCCCATGAATATTCCGATAATATATATTTGTATGGCCCACCAGGGGTTGAAATGAATAAGCGCAAAGATAAGCGCCGATAAAAGGATAGCTTTGGTAATATCACGCAGGCGCCGCTCAAGAATTCGTTGCAGAAAACCACGGAAAATGATCTCTTCAATGAAAGGTGCGATTATGATGACGACACCGACGACGAAGAATGCCGAAAGCGGATCGGTGATCATCATAATTTCCTGAATTTTGGAAAATCCGGCGGGAGTTTTTATCAGAGTTTGGGTGATGCGATCTATTTCGTCGGCAATTATTGTCAGGCCGATGGCGATTGGAACAGCCGCAAGGATAGTATTTAACGAAACAGGGTTTAAACGGAATAGAGAGCGCATGTTTATTCGGCGCCTTTTGGCCCAGAAAAATATGGGGATTGGAAGTAGTATCTCACCTATTAACAGGCCGGTTTGGGCAGTCGTAATTTCATCCGAACCGGTCATCAGAATCATAATAAGAACAGCCGTAACCGTTGCCAACAACACGCCGGCCACCAGGAGCAAAACGGCGGTTTTTATCTGGGGAATTACATTCAACATTGACCTGTTCCGGCTGAGATTAAAGGCGAGTGAATTTAGAGAGACAGGCCGCTAAAGTCAAGACAATGCGCTACCCCGAAGGAATTATCGCTTTGATCAATCCTGTTTTTCTGAAAGCCGTTTAAATTGATTGGCAATGAGGGTTGTGTCGCTCTTTTCAAAGCCTCTTTTATAGAAAGCGATTTTTCCGTCCTTATCGATTAAAACAAGTGTCGGCGTGACCACTGCGGAATAGTTTTCGGCAATCTTTCCGTAGCGGTCTAATAATATGGGAAGTGTATAATTCATTTTCTCTGCAAAGGATCGGACGATTTTTGGATCTTCTCTGATGTTAATCATATATATGTTTAGCGCGGGATATTCTTTCTTGAGAGTATGGAGATAGGGAATTTCATTGCGGCAGGGCACACAGAAAGTTGTGAAGAACGAAAAGGCCACAGGGCCAGACAGCTCCTGACGAGCCCTTGGTCCGACGTAGCGGCTCAGAAAAAAATCCTTCCCGTCAAGAGTTTTCGCATAGCAGCCCGGGGCTTTTGATCCCACAGGCAGACCGGTATTTTTTACCGCCAGACTATCTGTTGCCCAAAGTGTGGAACATAGAAATACCAGTGATAAAAACGAACGCATATTACCCTCTTTTTGTTTTAACAAGTTCGTTAATAAGAATACCCGCCGACACCGATACATTTAATGATTCGCCCGAGCCATATAGTGGAATTCCGATGGGAATGACCGGAGCGTTTGTTATTTGCTCCGGTAAACCGTGGGATTCGCTGCCAAGAATTAACCCCCAAACAGCATCTATGCTTCTCCGGGGCGGGGACGCACCGGGAATTGCCGCATACAAATCAATTGAAAGATCGGAACATTGTTTAATAAGCTCCGCAACACCAATGTTCTGAAAGATATTTATGTGGAAAAGTGCACCCATGCTGCCGCGGACGACTTTCGGAGAAAATGGATCAACACTGTTTGGCGATAAGAGAACAGTCCGAATCCCGAACCACCTGGCGGTCCGGAAGATAGTCCCGAGATTACCGGGGTCGTTTATTTCCCATAAGTAGATAAAAGGTGCCGTTAAAAACAGATTGAAATTTTTATCCTCCGGCATATTGGCAATGGCAATAATGCCCTCGGGATGTTGAAGCGTGCTGACCGATTTGATTGCTCTGTCGGAAACCAGAGAAACAATCTGCCGGTCAATTTCCCGAAGCCATGAAATGTTACCGGAAAGGGACATGGAAACAAAAATATTTGTAATTGGGAAAGATGCCTCCAGAGCCTCCGATACCGGCTTTATCCCCTCAATCAGAAACTGCCGGTGCAGGTAACGATATTTTTTCTGCTGAAGGCTATGGAGATACTGACGTTGGTGATGTGTAATCTCTCCCGAATCTGTTATTCTTTTTGGTTTTCGATACTCCATTTCATTATATTTGCGGGGGTAGCATTTTTACTCCGCAAGAGGTAAGTTATAAATAGTCACTTAATGAAACAAGCCCGCAGTATTAAAGAAACCGTCCATCTGACTGGTCTTTTTATCAAGGCTTTTCGGGTTGTTTTGCTATCCTCACGACCGGCAATATTAAGTAAGCAAATTAAGCGGAACCCTGGGTTATTAATCGAGCGGACAGCTTTTGACGGCAAAGACGGCCCCATTCCGGTAGCGCTCTATACGAGACAGAAAAAGAAAAGGCGTCCGGTATTTATATTCTTATCCTGCAATGAGGCATTTGCCTGGAAAAAACGACAGATAAAGCGATTGGCCAGAGCGCTGGCCATTGCCGGATATCATGCAATCCTTTTTGAAAACAATATTTCCGACTCGTTAAGGATTGCAGACAACCAGACAGACGTTATCGGGGATTTAATTGATGCCGTTGCCGGGAACAGTCTCTTTGATGGTGAACGTATCATTTTAGTGGCCGCAGATTTTAACACCCGTCTGGTCTTCAAAGCTATGCAAACAAACCGGGTTCCGGAAAAGATACGAGCCTTTGTTTTTCTTTCTCCCGTCACCGATTTTAATGCGCTTGTTCGCTTTGCCTGCACCGGCAGAGTCAAGTTCGGAAAGCATTGGGTTGCCCGTCCGTCATCCTCCGGTCTCCGACTACTTCATTTTTACAATATGCTCGGACAATATTTCGATAATGAGCCGAATATACTGCCGGATATATTAAAATTGTTGTTAACGGGCCAACGTACCGAGGCGTTCGATTCGCTCAAAAATCTGGACAGGGAGACCCGCGATCTGGTACTGGCCCTCTTTCGGGGAGATGTTCCACCGGAAACGACAGATATTCTGATGCGCCTTGATAAAAAATTCCTGGCGAACATGTTTTTACCGACATTGCCCGATAAGGATATCGGTAAACCGGTATTTATTTTTCAGAGTATTTATGACAAAGATGTTGACTGCGGACAGAGCCAGACACTTTTTGAAAATCTTTTCAGCTCAAAGGGAGTCTATCTCCATTATTCGGATTATTATTCCTCTGAAAGTTATCGTCATATTCTCCTGAATCCGATCCGCTGGCTGAAGGGCGCCTTTCGACTGGCGCTGGCGCTGTACCGTGTATTTGCAAATGTCTACAGCACAAAAAATCTGCCCTATAACCCGACCGGCGAACCCCTGCGGTTCAGAAATTAAAAAAGCCGATCTTTTTACCAGAGACCGGCTTTTTCAATACTGTTTGTGACAATTATGATTTCTGGAGCTTCTTCAGCAGCTTTTCAGCCTTTTTGGCACTCTTGGAATCGGGATAATTAGTGATAATGATATCCAGAGTTTCGATGGTTTTATCATGATCATCCAGTTTACTGTTGTAGATATCAACACATTTGTCCAGTGCATTCAGAACGTTCTCTGCGTCGGGATATTTTTCATACAATGCCATGTATTGGGTAATTGCGGCCTCAAACTGTTTGTGTTCCCGATAAAGATTTCCGGCAGCCATAAGCGCCTTGTGAGCAGCAGGGGTTCCCGGAAAACGCTCGTCAACCTGCAGATAACTGTTGACCGCATCCTGGATTAAATTCATCTCGTCTGCCAAAATAAGCGCTTTTCGCATGGATGCTGAAATGCTGAGATCGGTTTTTCCCGCTTCGAAAAAGAGGTCTGCGGCAATCTGATACTCTGCGACGGCCTTTTCCCAGTTTTTCCGCTCTCTGTCGGCAATCTTGGCGATCCGATTATGGGCATAAGCCACCAGAGTATCCCCGGGAAATTGCTCAATAAAGCGGTAATAGGTCTCAATGGCATTGTCGTATTCCTCAAAATCTGTTTCCTGAATGCCGGCTGTTCGATAGAGAGCCGTGGCCATCAGCGGACTTTCCGGATAGAATATCATCAGTCGATTATAAGTGATAAACGCGCTCTGGGGACGTTGTTTATTTGAATACTGTTCAGCTAGCCAGAGACATACCTGGGGTGAATTATCAGATAGCGGAAACAGCTCAAGATATTTGCGGGCCTCTCTGTTGAACCTGGATTTCAGAGCCGGATCGGGAAATTCTTTTAGCATCTCAATAAACTTAAAATAGCGGGTCTCGATGTCCGGGTAAGCCGGAGTCGTCTCTACGATTGTTTTAAGGAAGTCCGCATAATCCCTGTAGGTTTTTTCCGTTTGAAATATATTTGCCCGGATATTTTTGACGTCCTCAAACAGCTGGGATTCGGGATAAAGAAAAATAAATTTGATAATAGACAATTCCGCCTTGGCCCAACTATGTTCCCGAATATATATCTGAGTCAGGAAATCCTGGATGGAATCACAACGTGCTTCCGGGAAAAATCGGTCGATATATTTCTCCAGCTCGGCCACCTGAAA
>QNCV01000150.1 GCA_003645845.1 Fidelibacterota bacterium
ATAAACGCATGAGTAAGGTTCCGTCTTTTCTGCGCCAACAGTTTTTGAGTGTCCACAATTGTCAATTCCATTTCCAATACCTCATCCGGCAATAGCGTATTATGAGCATGGGCCTGGGTTACAACAGTCGTCGCTTCTGATATTAGTTCCTGTGCATCTCGTTGAAAATTCTCCCAGTCCAGCAACAGATTCTGGTAAATCTCATAAGCCATGCTCACTTCATCGCCGATAGTCTCCCGAAGGGCATTGTATTCCAATTCCTTCTTCCTGATAGCCAGATCAGTTGCCTGACGATTACCATGGTTCCAATCTAATAATGGAATACTGATACCCATCATCAATTCCAACCAATCAACTCGTTGTTCTCGTTCAAAATGATAATTCATCTCGATATAATTAAACCAGGGTAGCACTTTCAAGCGCTCCAATCTGTTTTGATAACCGGCTAATTCAATACGCTGATTGAGCCGTTCAATCTCAGGACGGTTTTGCAGCGCGATAGTTATCAGGTCCGCCAGATCACATGAAATTTCCGGAATTTCGGGCCACATGATCGCGACATCCGGATCCACACCGGTATGCTTGGAGAGTTTACTGCGAGCCTGGATTCGATACTGCTTAGCGCGAGCATAGTCATTCTTCGATTCTGCGTGCCACATCTTGGCCTTTGTAAAATAAACGACCGAACGTTGTCCGATCTCAACCATTTTTTCCACTATTTCGATGCGCCGATCTTCGATCGCAACCCGCTTGGCCGCTAAATCCAACAATTGATCATACATAATTATATCTGCGACATCACGACGAATACGGGCCGCAAGTTTCTGTTGATAGCGCTCTTTATCAACCTTTTTATCCCATAAACGGACCTTTGAGTCCTGTCGCTCCTCCTTCAGTTCTCCCGGCTTTGGTATTGAAAACCGGAGACCGATCTGCTGATCCTTGTATTTTTTTTCGCGCTCTGAAAGCGAGATATCACGATAACGAAGTTCCGGATTGTCGAGTCGGCCACTTGACCGGTAGCGATACTCGGCGATATCAATATTTGTCTGCATGGATTGCAACTTATAACTATTCATAAGCGCCATAGCAATCAGCTGTTCTTCTGTCAGAACCACAGAGCTATCTTGACCAGAAGACAGCTTTCTATCAAAACAGGAAACCATCTTCGCACTCTGGTTATCCTGAGCCGGAAGCGAAAGGGAAAGGATCCAAATCAAGATTATCATTTCGGGCATTTTAGATTGTCTTAATATCATTGCATCTTCTCGGGATTTAGATAGCAAAATTGGGGGGTGTTTTCATCATTGTCAAAGACCACAAGCATCTGACCGTTTTCCGGGAAGCACAATCCCTCCGGCTTCATGCCCGGAAAGGTTCGAAAGCAACGGATCTCCGGTGGGATATCAGGAAAATTTTTGACACGGTAGAGAGCGCCCATTTGACGATCTGCCGTTGCACCGGGAATGGTAGATAAAATCCAGAGACATCCTTTATCATCGAGGGTCATATCAGAGATGCCTCTTTCGCTCTCGCCATTGATCTTCAAGGACAACTTGCTCCATAGTCGCAACTGTCCAGCGGACAATCGTCCGGTTTGAAAAAGCAACTCGGGATCATTTAACTTCCAGATCAATGCACCGCTTTTTGTAATCGGCTCTTTGAGTCCGATATAGAGTGCAGCATCTTTATATAAGAGCCCCTCGATATTGATTTTGGGCTTGCCGTCGGATTCATACTGACCCAAGCCCAGTGCAAGGAGCGAGTCGGGCCCGTAGACATCTTCTAATAAGGTCAAAAGGTTTACACGGGATAAGAGTTTCGCACCGGTATCTGTTATCTGAATTTTGAGCAGCTGTTCCCGGCTGGCCGGGCGCTTTCCCTGCTTACTGATATTTTGAGACGATGCAAGATAGTAAACACTCTCACTAACAGCTGTAATTGCCTCCAAATCATTGACCGAAGCAAGATCAGCAATAGGTAGTGGCTCGGGATCGACAACGCCATTACCATCCATTAAAAAGAGCCAGGGAATATGTTCGCTGGGAGAATTTTCCAAACCCGTGTCATCACTGACCAAAATAAATTTTTCAAGTTGCGGTGACCAGCAAATCCCCGATGGTTCGCAACGGCTGCGGGCTTGCAGCTGCGATGGAATATTCATATCATGGTAAAGTAAATCAGGCTTTTCAGGATCTCCATTATCCATGCGCCTGGATGCCAACCGGGCATTTCGGGCACTTCCCGGAAAACGGACATAGACAAATTCACCGGGAATCAGGGAATGCTCAGGTGCAATTTCCACAAGGATCTTGCGAGCCCAGAACACCCGACCCCGGAAAGAAAGCCGTTCATCGGCCAGACTGAAACCAGGATGCACAAAAGTAATCGTCCCATAGATGGGTTGTTTTTTCTGCCGATTAGAATAAATCTTTACCGAAGATCCGATTTCGGGATTAATCACCGATTTTTCAGGAAGATAGGCTGTCAGATACCGGGCGGGGCTCTCTTCTATAGTTACCAAAGGAACAAATTGATCAACAACATCACCGGTACCGGCATGAAGTTCAATGATATATCCGTCACAGGGCGCAATCATCGTCCGCAGATGGATACGATGCTCAGTCATGGCAATCTGACGGCGAATTTCTTCAGTATGCTCCAACATTTCCAACATTCGGGCATGGCTCATACTGTCATATTCGATCTCTTTTAACCACTTCTTTCTTTGATCATGAAGTTCTTCAACGTCTCCGATTCCTGACACATTCAGATGATTCTGTTGCATTAAATAGGCTTTCAAAGCATCCCGCCGAATAATCAAATCCGCCAGATCCGAATTATACCCCAGACCGGCCTGCTCGGCACTTTCGAATCGGGCAATGAGTTTATTTATGCTTTCCAATTCTACACTCTTCGATTCGAGCAATGACACGCGATCAATCAATTCCAGGGCTTCGTTATCCAGTTGAATCTTCAGGCGCTTAACTTCGAGATAATACTGTTTGTGCTGTGCATCTGCCAAATCTTCGATTTGAGCCAGCTCACCGCGCAAAAGGGATAGTTGCATTTTTAAATCTGAAATATCCATAACAGCCAGCACCTGACCCGATTGCACCCGGTCGCCAACCTGCACCAAAAGACTGTGAATCCTACCGGGTTCCCGGCAGCCAATCAAGTGCGTTTTGCGATCTACAATACCAATGTATTTTTTATCGACACGCCAACCAAAATAGAGTAAAGCAACGATTAACAGAGCAGTACTCCATAACACTGTATACCAATTAAAAATGTGATTTTGTTTCATATGAATTTACACCTCAACCGTTGCTTCCTGATTGGTATAACTTAGTCCCCGAATTCCATCGACATTTTCTAATTCAGAAACCAATCGTTGATTATCCCGGGATTTGTATAATTTAACCTGATATGCATAGTCATAAAATTCTCCCTGTGCCACATCCCGCACTGTAATCATCGCAAAATGGCGGGTGTTCTGCTGTAAAATTGTCGTCACTTGTTGAATGGCACCCGAATCGGCCGGAACCTGAAAACGAAGCAATCCGTCATGTTTACGGCGACTACCAAAAGGTGAGAAACTGAGCGCTAAAACAGCGAGGCAAAAAACCATGGTTCCGATCATGGCCGTGGCAAAACTTTGAACACCGGCGGCCACGCCTATTCCCAGCGAGGCAAAGACAAATATCAGATCCCGGGGATCTCTTAAATTGGTACGAAATCGTATTATCGCCAGTGATCCCACAATTCCGATTCCACGGGCGATATTGTCACCAATGGAAATCATGAGCAGACACGATATGATACTGCCCAATATCATACTCTGAACAAGACCGCGGGAGTAAGAAAGACCGCGGAAAGTAAATTCATAAAGAAAAGCAATAATTGTCGAAAGCACAAAGGCCAGCAAAAAGGAAAGCAGAGATATCTGCCATTCAATCTGTTCAAAGCCATAACTTAGAAGTGTCTCCATATGCCCCTTTCTTCCGGAAATAATTCACGGCAATTTATGAAATGATAAGTATCGAAACAAAAATTTTCCATACTACATTCATTAGCCTTACTCCATTTCCAAATACAGTTCGTTTTTGATAATCTAAAAATCAAATTATTATCATCACATTGTTTCATATTGCGAATCCATATAATTTGGCAAGTATAAATAGAAATAATATGTAAATAGTCTCCACATATTGGTATTATTATCCTTTTCTACCATTCTCCCTTTCGGTGAAATTTTTCTTTGGCGTTTTGGCCAAATTTCTCAGCTGCCCGATCAATTGACTTGAGGATTTCGTCCATGGTCATGCCTTGGGTATTGCGGGCAGCCTCAATCAGGGTTCGGCATTCATTCGAATCCATGAAGCGCACCGCCTCCAGCAGTCGTTGTTCGTCAGCTTCGGGAATCGCCAGAAAGCCATGCTTGTCGGCGTGGATCAGTTGTCCCGGTCGAATCCGGCAACCAAAAATCTCGACTTCACAATTCCAGCGCACCGGAACAACATGGGCGTGCCCCACACATAATTGCCGGGCAATGGCTTTAAAACCGGCATTGTTCATTTCATCAACATCTCGAATTGCACCGTCGGTAATCGTCCCGACACACCCCAAAGAGCGATGAATATTACTATTGACTTCTCCCCAAAATGACCCGACAATCTTTGGCTTGTCCATATCCTGGACCAGCACTATTTTGGGACCTTGTGTACCGGCAATATATTTCCGGTAATTGCTCCATGCCTGATCATTTTTTTGGACATGTTTCGGATTGCTCGGCTCTATTACAACCGTCACAGCATAGCCTACCATCGGTCCCATATGAGTCATAAAATCCTGACATGGTTCAAGATTAAAGCACTCTTTTGCAATGTCACGGTTTGTGATTTGCTCCCATCCGTTATAGATAGAGGGTGTGTTCCAGCGCTTTAATTCAAGCAGATCTTTGTGCTTCAACCTCATTCAAGTACCCATAAAATTATCTCTAATCTCATTATTATTTAAAGCTAAATGAGTATAGTTTTGAATCTCTCAGTTCGAACTTTAACCGGATATTCTTGCCTTTTAGCTTTTTCAGCGTGAACCCATTTTTCCAATTGATGCCTGCGTCCGTTACGGTTTTTGTAATTAATCGGCCCTCGGCTAATTTTTTATTCCAGGGACTAAGAGCGATCACCTTGACATAACCCGACGGTACAACATCTGCGCTGATGCAAAGCCTATCGGTAATAACCTTTATAGGCTTAGTAATAATTGTTCCGGTTTTGTTGCTCCCACCGGCGATTTGTTCATAACCGGCAAACCCATCGGGCCGTAACCAGGCCAGGGCCAGATAACCATTCCGCCAGCCCATGAACCGGCCATCATTGGCACCGTAATAGATTCTTATTTTGTCTTTACCAAAAAGAGGTTTAGCCGCAAAAACGCATCCCCAGTCATAATCACCCATTTCCGGTCCGTTGGGAATCAAGGCTGTTCCCGGTTGTATCCGATGCCACTCTTTGCTGTCAGGACTCCAGGCCAGTTCACACCACTGCCGGCTGGCTTCAATATCAAACAGTCCGACCATCCCTATGTAAACACCGGCGTATTTGACAACCGGCATATCATGAATCTGCCTGCGTAAATCGAGACCCTGGATGATAATCTCCGGTTCTGACCAGTGTAAGAAATCCTCCGATTCGACCCTGGACACATGCCGGTGTCCCATGCTTCCGTACAATCCCGTGGTCTTTTCTCCACCCCAGTGACGGGTAATACAAACATATTTCCCGAGATCAGCATCCCACCACATATTGTTATTTGTATCCCCGTTGTCGATAGGACCCACATCAATTGCTTCGCTCCAGTGAATACCGTCCGGTGAGAACCACACAGCACTGTTCTCACTCTCCGGATGAAAAGCTTTGTAACGTTTCTTTGGATCGGTCTCATGCAGATCCTTCATAACCGTTACACCATGGTCAAATACAATAACAATATTGTTCTTTTTACTACCGTTAAACTCGATTACTCCCAGTTCGGGCTTATCCCAATGGATACCGTCTTTGGACGTGGCATAGCATACGCCATAGTCGCGATAGCCCTCTTCCCATTTTGTCCATGCCCGCTTGTCCGATGGTATGCCTTCGCCAATAGCATCACCCTCCGGTCCAACCTTAATAAAGATGCTGTACCAGCACTTATAAATTTGCTCTTCGTCGTCGTAGATAATGCTGCAATATGGATTATCGAAGCGGGGTTCCCACTCTTTATCCTCGCTAAAGAGTGGATTGTTTAGGTCCTTATGCACAACACCCACAGTCAGATGCACATTTTCGGTCTCCTCAATGATTCGGGAATCCAGAAGAAGGTATCGTGTACGATCATTGTTGTAATCCTCCGCCTGTAAAACCGACGGCAACATGATAACCGAGCAACATATAAACACAAACACAATAATTCCAACCATACCGATTGATACCATCTTATATTTTCTCATAGTATTGTCAATTATCACAACAAACCTCTTATTTAACATTGATAGAATTTGGCTATATGTTTATTCTCAAATCAAACCGATTATTCTATGTATTCAAAAGCGCCTAAATCCGGAATTCCATCTTTATCTAATGGATTATGATTCAAATCCACCTCGTAGCCCAAAC
>QNCV01000151.1 GCA_003645845.1 Fidelibacterota bacterium
AAATCTACGAGGGTGTTCTGGCGCAAGTAACGGATGTATTCGTTGCGGATCCCGGTGATGTAAACGGCGAATGGCTGGTGAACGACGGTAGCGGCGACTGCCGCGTGGGCAGAGACGCGGATAGTCTGGATTATGATGTTCCCTCTGCCGGCTCGCCGATCGTCTCGATTGCCGGCATTGTGAATTACTCAGATGGAAATTATAAGCTGGAACCCAGATCACGAGCCGATATTCATGAAGGCACTGCGATTCCCATTGGTGATACCCTGACTATCATTCAGCGCCCGATCCAGAACATTCCATCTATTGTCGTGCCGGGTGAGATAATGCCTGTTCAATGTGACGCGCCCCCAAATACCACCGGTTGGACAGCGGAACTGATTCATGCACATCAATCGATAATACTTGCAGTCCAAAGCGCCGTTTACGATCCGGTTGGTGGCTGGTGGACGATATCGGTCGAGATACCCGATCTGAAAATCACCGGTTTATACGATTTGAAAGTGTCAGCAAATGGGTTGCCGGAGGACATATCCAGGAATGCGGTTTCCGTCATTCGGGAATTTAAGGACGATTACTATTTTATTCACATCACCGATCCCCATCTGCCGACACATCTCTTTTTGCGGGATGGAATCTCAGAGGCGGATACAAGCGAAATAGTGGACCTGCGAGAGGTTATCAAGGATATCAATATTATCAATCCGGAATTCGTCTTGTTGACCGGAGATTTGGTGAACGAGGGCGAACTGGAGGAATATCAAAATCTGCGCTATTTCACAAAGGCGCAACGTTTGCTAACGGAACTCAAAGTACCTTTCTATCTGACATCGGGAAATCACGATCTGGGAGGATGGAGCACAACACCGCCGCCGGACGGGACGGCTCGTCGTACCTGGTGGCAATTTTTCGGCTGGAAGCGACTGAATGATCCGCCCTCCTCGGAACCTGAGTATACCCAAAACTACAGTTTCGATTACGGACCGGTTCATTATGTCGGGCTGGAAGCCTACCTGAATTACGATGGGTGGCGCGAGGATATTTACGGTTGGTCGAGTTTTACCGACAGACAGATGCAGTGGCTGCAGGCTGACCTGGAGGCGGCCTCCGCAAGTGCAGCGCAGGTAGTGTTTTATCATTACGATTTTGAAGAGGAACTGGACCTCGATGAATTGGGTATTGAGATGACGCTTTGGGGACACACTCACCAAGATTTCGGTGACTTGGAGAGCGGACCGCCCTATAATATCAGCACACGTGCAGTCTGTGATGGAAACAGAACCTATCGTTTGATCCGCGTATCTAACGGTTCTCTGCAACCCTCACCGACAATTTCAGCCGGGTGGTACGGGGAAAATCTTACCGTCGAATATCAACCGGCGAATGACGGCACCCACAATTCCGTAACGGCAGAGATCAATAACGCCAATGATGAACGTTTTGAACATGCCATGTTACGCTTCCGTATGCCGAAAAGCGAGAGCAGCATTGCCGTCAGTGGAGGCGAATTGGTCCAGGTCGACAGTACGGGAACCATATCCGTCTGCTATGTCCATGTTGATATTCCACCTTTGTCTGAGACGTCGGTGACGGTAAGTCTTTTTTCCAACCCCTTTGCTGAGGAATGTTCCGTGAACAAGCCCTATCTGCATCCGGGCCTCGATACACTACACGTGCTGTCGAAAATCTCCAATCCCCGCAATGAAAATATCCATGTGGAAACGGTAATCCAAAGTGCGGATCAGAATTTTCGCGATAGTCTGCGGATGTTTGATGACGGGGAACATGCAGATGGAGAGGCGGGTGATAACCTCTATGGCGCCTATTGGCCTGTACCGGCAGGGGAACGATATTACCAGGTGACACTGCGAACTCTTACACCGGATTCCATAATATTGAATGAGTGCAGGAATGCCGCGCGATTTTGTACGGTTGGTCCGGTCATCTACGAAAATATGACGATTGTGCAGCAGATCGGCGATCTCTATCGGGTGCGATTGAAATTGCGAAATTCGGGCTCCGAAACTTCAGCGCTCGGCGTGAACGCTGAAATTATTGTTCAGGATACCAGTGTTACAATTGAGGAGAATTATCGCTACTTCGGTGATATTGCCGCCGGAGAAACGGCACAGAGCTACTCGTTTTACAATTTTATTATCCCTGAACCACCGGATGGCGTGACTGCGCTGGATCTGAAAATCTTCAGCAATGATAATTTGTATTGGCAGGACAGCTTTGAATTTAATTTTTCCGGAACCGGTCTTTCGGAATCGGATCGAGAAATCCCCACCGAATTTACCCTAAGACAAAACTATCCGAATCCCTTTAATATGCAGACGACGATTGAGTACGGTTTGGTCAAGCAATCGGATGTTCGGCTCGCTATCTATGATTTGAACGGTACGATCGTTGACCAATGGTTAATCAGGCAGCAGGACCCTGGTTACTATAGTATTGAATGGGATGCATCCGATTTAAGTTCTGGTATTTATTTCTATCACTTGCAGGCAGGGAAATTTCGGCAGGTAAAGAAATGCCTGCTGATTAAATAGTATCGTATGACCACAGGAGGGCATTGCTTCTCGTCGGAGTGATAAAAAGCCAAGCACAAATTTACCGGGATTTGGGGGGCACAGTTTTCGCTTCAAACTGCGCATTGCTCCGCTGGATAAATCGTCACGCCGGGAATGCTGTTCTGCAACGGGATAAAATGAGCGCTCCGGAGCAGTTTACCCGGTGAAAGGTGGTAAAGTGGAGAACCGGAACGAGGATAAAAGTTCTGTATTCCTGGTGCAAAATTGTCCAAAGATATGTAGGGCGCTGCATTACGGAAAACAGCATGTACTTTTACACGCCAGAAAATTTCAGAATGGTGCTGCTACCCTGTTTTCTAATATTCAAGATTTCTAATGCTTCGGCGCCGAACAGATTTCTCATTAAAAGTGCATATTCATCAAAGTCATCTTTATGTACATACGCCTGAATTGTGCCTGCAAATCCTCCGCCGTGAACCCTGGCAACACCGCGTTTTCTTTCTTCAAAAAATATCTGCGAAACACCGAGGGCAAACCCCAGACCGAGATTAATGCCATTACTTCCGGGCGGTATGACATTCCGGAGAAGATTCTGCGAAGATAATCCACTGGCGTTTACTATACTTAAGAAATTTTCAAAATCGCCTCTATTCAATGCCTCAACCATACGGTCAACACGCTTGTTTTCCTGAAAAAAATGCAGAGCGCGCAAGACTGCCTGATCTCCTGATTCGTGTCGGATTGAGTTCATTTTATTCCACAGATCATCTTCGCTTCTGCAGCGTAGCGCTTTGCCTCCTAATTTCCTTGCCACCTCCTTCATTTCAGCAGGTATGGAAGCGTAGGCGGAAGTCAGATCAGCATGACTACTCCCCGTATTTACCATCACAAGAAGGTAATCCGTTGTTTCAGGATTAAAGGGCACTTTTTCAATAATGGGATCATCGGGGTCAGCGAAATCGATTTTTAGTATTCCGCCGATCGCAGAAGCAATCTGGTCCATTAATCCGCAGGGTTTGCCGAAATATTTGTTTTCGGCAAATTGTCCGATCTTTGCAATCGTTATCGGGGAAATGTCGTTGTCATTAAAAAGCTCATTGATGATTGTGCCTATCAGAATTTCAAAACAGGCTGATGATGAAAGTCCTGATCCGATATTTACACTACTGGTTACTTCCGCCTCAAATCCGCCAAGCGTTCCTCCATGTTCCTCAATCCCCGCCAGAATACCGCGAACCAGTGCAGTCGAAGAGCCTTTCTCCGAAATCTTCATCTCAAGATCATTGATATCAACTACGAAATTTTCCGGAAATCCTTCGGAATGGACGATGACCTTGTCATCATCTCTTTTAAAAACCGCTGCCAGCGTATCTTTTTGCACGGCGGCGCACAGAACTTTGCCGAGATTATGATCTGTGTGGTTTCCACCCAATTCGGTTCTTCCCGGAGCGCTGAAAAGGTATTCTGCCGGTTTATTAAATCTGTTCAGAAGTTTTTGTATCCTTACAAGATATGCCTGGTCCTTATCTACATCTCCGTAAAGATCTCGCATCGAGTTCAGACCATTGCAGGATATAATCTCATTCCAGATATCATCAATTGTCCATTTTTTCATCGATAACTCCAATAACCGTATTATACACCAGGCAATTCCGCCAATTTTTGCGCTGCAGATTCGGGAGTGAGGTCCCTCTGGGCTTCCGCAAGCATCTCGTACCCGACCATGAATTTCCTGACTGAAGCGGATCTCAAAAGCGGCGGATAAAAATGGGCATGTAGCGTCCAATGGGAATCATTCTCAATATGATTGGGAGCGCCATGCCAGCCCATGCTGTAGGGAAATCGGACGTTGAAAAGGTTATCATATTTAATGAGCAACGTTTTCAACACTTGTGCAAGCGACCTTTTTTTCTTAGTGGTAATATCGGTGAACCTCCGGAGAGGATTCAGCGGAATAACAATCGTTTCAAAAGGCCAGGTCGCCCAGAAGGGAACAAAAGCAGCCCAGGATTCATTGCTGCACACAATCCTTTCCTTTAAAAGCAATTCCTTATCTGCATAAGCTAATAGCAAAGGTTCAGAATGATCCCGATAATATTTTTCAAGAAAAAAGTTCTCCTTATCTACCTGTGTGGGAATAAAATTTCCCGACCATATCTGACCATGGGGATGGGGGTTGGAAGCTCCCATGATATCGCCTTTGTTCTCAAAAATCTGCACCCAGTTATATTCCTTGCTTAACTCCTGATATTGTTTAATCCAGGTTTCGATAACGCTCTGGATGCCTGATAGCGGCAATTCAGACATGGTCAAATCATGGCGGGGAGAATAGCATATCACCCGGGAAGTTCCCGAGACATTTTTCCATCTGAAAAGAGAATTATCTTTTCTCTGAGAGGAGCTACTTTTTTGTGGAATCAATGCCGGAAAATCATTGGTGAAAACGAATGTGCCCTTATAATCGGGATTTTTCTCTCCGTTTGCCCTTAAATTTCCCGGACAAAGATAGCAGTTTTGATCGTAGGAGTGAGGGCGGGTTGATTCAACTTTCTCTTTGAGACCCTGCCAGGGTCTTGATGTTCTGTGGGCGGAGACAAGAATCCATTCTCCCGTTAAAGGATTATATCGGCGATGTGGATTATTTTCTGAAACAATCATGTCTATACTATCATTTTATTCGTTAACTATCGTTGCTGTTTAAAATGCCAAATTTGTAAACAATCTTATGATGATAAAGTTCTCCCGGCCTGAGAACCGGAGAAGGGAATAAGGGTTCATTCGGTGCATTGGGAAACTGCTGAGGTTCCAGACAGAGCGCCTGCCATTTCCTGAACGGTTTAATCCCATTAGCACAGACCTGGCGATGCAGAAAATTTGAAGTATATAGCTGTATTCCGGGAGCATTGGAAAAAATTTTTAGAATTCTTCCGCTATCCTCACTGAAAACGGTAGCCATTTCCACAATCTGATTTTCTTCTTTATCGACTACAAAGCAATGGTCATACCCATTGGCAATTCTCAATTGCTCATCTTCTTTACCGATATGTGCGCCGACTCTTTCAGGTTTTGTGAAATCAAAGGGAGTCCCGGTCACATCAGCCATAATACCGGTTGGAATCGTATCTTGACCGATGGGCAAATATTTATGCGCCCTGATTTTGACATAATGGTCTTCAATGGTATTCTCAGGATTATTGCTGAGGTTGAAGTAAGGATGAAGCGTAAGACTTACCACCGTATTCAGTGTAGTTCCGGCTTTAAACTCCACTGTGAGCTCGTTCAAGTTATTTAAAGTATAGACAACTGTGCAATCCAATTCACCGGGAAATCCCTGATCTCCATCTCTGCTAATATATCTCAGTGTCAAACCGACATTATTGTCATTTTCTTGCAGAGCTCCATCCCAGAGTATCTTGCTGAATCCTATTTTACCACCATGAAGGGTGTTTTCACCGTCGTTTTTAGTGAGTTCGTACCTTGTTCCATCCAGATAGAAATAACTTTTGGCAATTCTGTTGGCGTATCTGCCAATCACGGCCCCTAAATAGGCCGAGTCCGATAAATAATCCGACAGGTTGTCGTATCCCAGGATTATCTCTCCGGGGCGCCCGTTTTTATCCGGCGCCTTTATTGACCTTATAATACCACCGTAATTTAAAACGGAAAGAGAAAGACCATTATCATTACTGAGAGTGAACTCTTTCACTTTTCTTCCGTCGGGAAGATCACCGAATTTATTTTCAATACACCGAGAAGAAACAAGAGTTACAGGATTTTTCATATCTATTTTAAATTCTTTTCAACTGCCAGTAACAATTCGGTCAGATATTGATTATAATGCGCTCCGCCTCTTCTTCTGGTCTGCGTAATAACCAGTTTGTTGTCCAGATCAACGCGTAGTACGGCGCTGGTAGCGGAGCCATGACCAATAATATTGGGACTTAGAATGGTTTTTCCTTCAGGAATTCCATTCTTTCCCGCATCCGGATGAGTGGTTCGCATCCAGGTAATTCCGATTCCCCAGTCCAGATTCAATCCGGGATAAAACTGAGATAAATTC
>QNCV01000152.1 GCA_003645845.1 Fidelibacterota bacterium
CTCGCCAGTGTCAGACCGATTCCCTGACCGTCTTTCTTGGTGCTGAAAAATGGTGTAAACAGGTTTTCGGCGGTCTCCGGTGATAGACCCGGTCCAGTGTCCCGGATGATGAGTCGTTTTTCAGGATCGGATGCTGTAATGACGGTAATCTCGCCGTCATTTTCAATGGCTTCAGCGGCATTTTTGATGATATTCAGCAGCACCAGTTCCAATTGTTCTATATCGGCCTGAATGGTGAAAGATCTCTTTGAATATTCGTCCAGCCATCGAATATTCCGTTGCCGAAGATCAGCGCCTGTTAAAACTTTTAAACGATCTAAAAGGTTTTTCAGGTCTACGGTTTCCCGGTTCGGTTTCGGCAGGCGGATAATGTCGGCATAATTGGACATAAAATTGTTCAGATTGTTGTTGCGTTCAATTGCAACCGTCAGGGCCTCTTCATAATCAGCGCGGTCTTCTGCGGATAACTGGGTTTTAAATTGCAGTACCGTATTGAGGATTGAATTGATCGCGCCGATGGAATTATTGACTTCATGAGACATCATCCGCACGACTTTGCCGTATGCGTTTTTCTCGGCCCGAATAATGTCGTCGCTTAATTCCTCAATGATAATAAAATGATGTGAAAAACCGCGATCGATAAAATGGGCTTTTTGGCATTTATACTTTTGAAGACCGTTAAGGGAGATAATTTTTGAATCACCGGATTTGAGCATTGCCAATTGAGCGGCCAGGGAATTGTCGATACGGTCGAGAGATTTTCCGATTAGATCGGTGTCCGAACAGTCGAGTGTATTAACAGCGGCGGGATTGATAGTCTGGATACGGTTTTCGAAATCCAGGATAATGATACCGGCCGGCGAAGCTTCGATCAGTTTTTCGAGAAAATATTGTTGCTCTTCTCTGGAGAGGCGTTCATTGCGAATCCGCCGGATCATTTCATTGTAGATGTCGATGAGGTCATCGATTTCCCGTTGGCCGACTTTAAGAAAAGTGGTGTTGAAGTCCCGGTCTTTGATGGATTCGACCCCGGCGGAGATCAGATTGACGGGCAGAATAAATATTCGGTACAGATGAACCGACACCACGATAATCAGCACGATGACCAGTTCGGATACCAGAAATAACCATTTATGTTCAGGAAGCAACTGCGCTGAAAGTAAAACGAACAGAACAACAATCAGGAAAATGAACAGGATAAATCTATATTGCAGCTTCATCGGTCAAATTGTATTTCTCAAGACGGCGGTAAAGCGCTGCCCGGCTGAGGCCGAGCGTACCGGCGACTTTACTGATGTTGTTACCGTGAAATTTAAGGGCCTTTATGATCATGCTTTTTTCCATGTCCTCAAGGGTCATACTGCCGACCGGCGGTAAGGGAGCGTCCCCGGTTTTCCGTGGCATTGTCTGCATTTGATTTCTAAAATCGCCGATGGTAAGGGTATCATTGCGGGCCATTAACACAACCCGTTCAACCAGGTTTTTCAATTCCCGGATGTTGCCGGTCCAGCTGAGACTTTTTAGCCAGGAAAGCGCCTCCTTTTTAACAAAAAGTTCGGGGCGTTTGTAAAGCATCTTCAGGTTGTTAATGAAATGCTGTACAAGCAGAGGAATATCTTCACGTCGTTCCCGAAGCGGTGGCAGCGTGATGGTGATCAGGTTTATCCGGTAGAAGAGATCTTCCCGGAAGTGACCTTTTTCCACCATCTGTTTCAGATCGCGATTTGTAGCCGAGATTAAGCGGACATTGACAGTCTGGGTTGCGACAGCGCCGATTTTTTCAAAGCTGCCCTCCTGCAGGACCCGGAGCAGTTTTACCTGGTTGTTAAGCGGCAGATCACCGATTTCATCGAGAAAGATTGTGCCGTTGTCGGCCATTTCGAAACGTCCGACCCGGTCACTTTTAGCATCGGTAAAGGCGCCTTTTTTGTGACCGAACATCTCGGTTTCGAAAAGGGAAGACGGAATCCCGCCGAGGTTCACTTTAACGAAAGGCTTGTTTTGCCGAAGGCTGTTCACGTGAATTGCTTCAGCAATGAGTTCTTTGCCGGTGCCGCTTTCACCGAGTATCAACACCGATGCATCTGTTTGACTCACCCGCCCGACGGTGGACAGCACTTTAAGCAGCTGCGGAGAGTTCCCGATAATTTTTTCAAAGTTATAGCGGCGATCCAATTCCTCCCGTGTATTTCCGGAATCCACCTCCCGGTGTTTTTCCGTCAATGTTAAATTTGTAGCGATGGTTTTCAGGAGCTGCTCATTGTTCCAGGGCTTGCTGATAAAATCGCTGGCGCCCAGTTTCATTCCTTCCACCGCCAGCTGAATGGAGGCCCAGGCGGTCATCAGAATAATCGGAATCTCCGGATTTTGCCGGCGAATTTTTTCCAGCAGTGCCAGCCCTTCCTTTCCGGAAGTTGCCCGGGAATAATTCATGTCCATCAAAATGAGACCGCTGTCAAGATGGGATAGCTGGGTCAGCGCTTCAGACGGATTGGTGGCCGAGAGGACGGTGTAGTTTTCTCGCTTTAACAGTAACTTTAACGAGGTGCGGATAGCCGGGTCATCGTCAATTATCAGAATTTTTGGCGCCATTGTATCTCCAATTTATCCAAGTTTTTATTAATATCAAACAGGGATACTACTCTTCATGCAGGGCGACAGCCGGTTCGATATTGGCGGCGATTTTACCGGGATAAAGCGCGCAGATTGAGCTGATTCCGTAAATGAATAAAATACTGAGAATAAACGCCAGCACATAAACATTTGTCTCTATAAAACTAAGTACATTCATCAACGGGATCTGAATGGCGAGAATAGCTCCGATGATAATTCCGAAGGTCGCCAATACCAGCGCCTCCGACAAAATCTGGGAATAGATACCCTTTGCACTGGAACCCAATGCCCGTCGCAAGCCGATCTCAGCCCGGCGCTTATTTGTGTTGTACCAGATTACGCCGAAGAATCCAAGACTGACATTGATGATCAGAAAACCGCTGATAATCAACAGGATAACAGGCATTATCATGGATTGTTTGTTGGCGCTGATACGGGCGTCTTCGAGACGAATGGTTTTCAGCCGGAAGTCTTTTGCCACCGCCGAGAGTTGCTTCAACAAACGTTCTTCAAACCGGGCGTCGGTTCCGGGCCGGGTTTTGATAAGCAACCGCTTCCCGAAATTTTCCGTAATAAAAGCATTGTCATCCACCGGTGCGTCGAGATTGATGCGTTTAACGGCAATCTTTTTTGAACGGGTCAACTCGCCGGAATTTCGTATGTCCCTGACAATGCCCACAATAGTATATTCATCGTCACCGGAAACAACGGTTTTACCGAGCCCGCTTTCGCCTCGGAAGAGTTCTTTCTCCAGGTTGCGGTTTATAATAAGCGGTTTTTTCAGAGAGGTATTGTCTTCCCGGTTGAACCAGCGTCCCTCAATGACGGGAATGTCGAGTACTTCGGCAAAATGATCATCACCCGATAGCAGATTGGATGAGATTTTCCGGTTGTTGTATTTCAGGTCGATGCCCGACATTGCCGCAGGGGTGAACAGATAGGATTCAGAATAGGAGTATGCGACGGCTTCAGGAAAGGATTCAACGGTATCTTCCAGTTGTTTTAATGTCTCCGCAATGTCGGCTTTTTCGGCATTCTGCCAGTCAATATTGACGGCCCATACGTTCCTGTAATTAAATCCCAGCGGTTTGAGGTAATTGCTGATTAAAAAGATAACGGTCACCAGTACGACGAACATTACAACGAAGGAAATGACAATTTCCAGGAGCATCAGCAGATTCTGCCGTTTGCGGTTCCAGATGAGTTTAAACAGATGTTTTAACATTATTCACCTCCTCGTAAAACTTCGGCCGGGTGCAGGCGGGACATTTTATAGGCGGGATAGACCCCGGATAGAAATCCGAAAAAGACTGCGATCAGCATACTTTTATAAAAAACACGCCAGTTCATCACAAGATGCAAATGAGGAATAATTCCGCTGTTATTGATAATGGACAGAATGATCAACGCCAGGAAAACGGCAATAATTCCGCCCAGCAAAGTGATAATAATATTTTCCACAATGAATTGCCCGACAAGTGTTTTTGATGATGCGCCGAAGGCTTTGCGGACGCCAATCTCCGATGATCGTTCCATGATTCGGCTGATATTGATGTTTACCAGGTTGATCGTCGGCAGAATCATGAACAGCAGCATTAAAAGGAAGAGGACCAGCATCAGGCCGGGCAGGTTGGGTTCTTTCATACTTCCCATGAATACCCGTGAGATTGTTTCCGAATAGCGTTCCACTCCTCCCCAGATGGCATTAAAATGACCGTCGGTAAATTCCACCTGGGAGAGATGTTTCCGGAATTCCGCTTTTATAGCCGGAATATCGCTGCGGCTGCGGGCCAGAACGGCGGCAAAGTAACCGGGAAATTCGTTCGTGACGATTTTTGGCTCCATCAGGTTGGCTTTGGAAAGTGTGATTGGCACCCATACATCGGAATAGGGCAGTATTCGCAGAAGCGACACGTTGTCCACCACGCCGATGACCCTGTAAGAGTTTTCCCCCAATTGGATGTATTCGCCGACGGCGCTCTGATTTTCGAAGTATTTTTTCCGCACATCGGCCGTGATGACGGCGACGGGAGTGGCCTGTTCAACATCAGCGGAGCTGAAGCCTTTGCCTTCAAGGAACTTGAAATCGTAGATGTTCCAGAATTCACCGTCGGTGTATTTCAGGGCAAAATTGAATTTCTTTTTGTCTTTATAGGTAATGACATTTTTATGAAAGCTGGAAATCGTGACCGCTTCCGGTGTTTTCAGGCTGCGGACATAACGATCCAGGAAATAATAACTGACAACCGGTCCGACTGTATTGCCTCCGGATTCCGTCGTTAACCGGAAGTAAGTGGCCGTTAAAATCCGATTCTGACGGTTTTCCGGCGCCTGCCTGCCAACGGTGTGATCAATAAACGAGGTAATGACAATCAGGATTAAAAGGGTAAAACTAATCCCGAACAGACTGATAAAAGTAAACAGTTTGTGCCGCAGCAAAATCTTCCAGGCAATTTTCAGGTAATTTTTAAACATCTTATCCTCCCGCTTTAATTGACCTGGCTGCCGTCAAACAGTCGGACGATGTGGTTGGTTTGTTCGGCGATTCGTTCATCATGGGTGACCATAACGATGGTTGTCTGATCCTTTTTATTCAGGTCCATGAGAATGTCGATGATCTCCTGTCCCATATTGCTGTCTAGGTTTCCGGTGGGTTCGTCGGCAAGGATTATTTCCGGTTGCCCGACGATGGCCCGGGCAATCGCAACGCGCTGTCGCTGGCCGCCGGACAATTGACTGGGAAAATGTTTGGTGCGGGTGCTGAGGCCGACTTTTGCCAGGGCTGCCAAAGCCTTTCGGCGGCGCTCCGAACCGGGGATTCGGCGATAGAGTAACGGAATTTCGACATTGTCAACGACACTTAAGTCGTTGATAAGATGAAAACTCTGGAATACAAACCCGATTTTATGGTTTCGAAGGTAGGCCATTTTTTTATCGGGAAGATTATTTACCGGCCGGTTCTCGATTTCAATTTTACCGCGTGTGGGACTGTCGAGTAATCCCATGATATTGAGCAGAGTGCTTTTACCGCAACCGGAGGGACCCATGACGGACAGGAAGTCGCCCTTTTTTACTTCCAGGTTAATATCCTTCAGGGCCAGAGTTTCGATTTTGTCGGTACGGTAAACTTTTTCGACGTTACTGAGTTTGATCATAATCTCTCCTTTATATCTTTGTTATTATTAATCCTTAATGGTTATTGTCGCGCGATGAATATAGCGCTCCATGTCGGAAATAATTACCTTGTCGCCGGGTTGTACGCCCTCTTTTATTTCGACCCAGTCAAAATTGCTGTCACCAATAAACGCCCTTCGCCGCACAGCCGTTTTTCCATTCAGAATGAAAATATCCTGTTCTCCGGAACCGTTGACAAAGGGGCCGTTCTTTACCCTGACAATACCGCTTTTAAACGATGTAATGACAAAAATATCTACCCGCATATTTGAACGGAGTTCCCGGTTGGTTTTATCTTCAAGCCTGACCGAAAAGGTGATAATGCCGTTCTGAATCGTCGGCTGTATCCCTGAAATAATGCCTTTCAGACTCTGTTCGCCAATCCGCACCCGGACAGGGTTTCCGACCATGATTTTTGAGGCGTGAATATCGGATATTTTGCCTTCGACTTTAAAGCTTCTTAGGTCGGCAACCCTGGCAATAATATCACCGGCGTGTACCGTAGCGCCGATATCGTCATTTATCCAGGTAACGACTCCGGGCTTATTGGGTTTGACGTCGGCCAGGGCCAGTTGACGCTCCAGGTTGTTGATGGTTTTTTCCTCGATACGAATTTCCAGCTCCAGCTCGGTCAGATCGGCATCAAGGGACTCTTTTTCATTTTTGATACGCTGCTCAAGCTGATCGAGTTCGCGCCGGGCGATTTCCAGATTTAATACGGCCTGGTTCAATTCTTCCTGGATGCCGACACCGATTTCATTCATGTGTTTCTGGACATCGACCTTGGATTCGAGATAC
>QNCV01000153.1 GCA_003645845.1 Fidelibacterota bacterium
CCGGAATATCCGTCGGCATCAATAACTGCAATTGATGATCTTCGGCATTATTATCGATGACGGTTTCAACTTCAATATATTTCGCTGTTTTCCTTAACGTAACATAATTACTGATCTGAAGTGTAACGTAATCGTCCTCCCTTTGCTCAAGTCTCCAATCGTATCGTCTCGGGATATCCATTTTCACAATAACCTTAAATTTGACCTGAAGCGGGCCGTCATTCACCACAGAGATCCGGGCATTACCCGCAGAAGATAAAACAACTTCCTCATCGACTGTGGAAGCATGAAACCAGCCGCTGCCGATCTCACTCCGATCCTCAAATATCAGTAGATCCCGGTAGGTTTCGCCGCTGATTTTATCAACAAGAGTCAGACTTCCGTTCGATTCAATTGTTACGCCGAGAAAATCATTTTCGGCGCTGTTCGGGCCTGTTCTCAGGCTCCCCATCAATCGGTATGAATTTTTATTCGGTTTTACCAGCAATGATGTAAATCCCAATGCCGGTAAATCCAGTTCCGCGGCAACGGTATAGCGGGAGAAATCACCATCGCCAATTTGATTTTCCACCTGGGCAAAGGCCGTCCGTTCCCGGGTTTTGGGAATAACAGACAGACGCTGATAGGGAATATTTTGTCCGTCCCGGGTCTGAAGCGTAAAGGATTTGATGTCCTGAGAGCCGGCAAATCCTTCGGAAAAGAATGTCGGGAAATCCAGCGGCAGGTCGATATTGAAGGTTACAACTTCCCTCCTCTTCCAGGGTAACGGATTAGCGATGATCACGGTAAATTCATGGTCTTCCCGGCCCAATTCCCGGCAACCGGCGATCAGGTGCCCAAATGCCTTATTGCGCAATTGCCGTCCCAGAACGCGACACTGATCATAACGAAACATCATATCCCGGTGCACCTGGTCAATTGAGCAGCCGCAGACACTGTCGTGGGCATGATTCAACAGTAAGTTTTCCCAGGCAATTTTCAGGTATTTTTCCGAAAGATTGGCGCCGTTATCGTTGGCCAGGGCCATCCATGGTTCCACCCAGAACTCCAGCAGATTCCGGCACTCATCATTGGCTCGTTTCATCCGTATCCGCGACGAGACACAATTGGGAATCAGCCAGAGATAGGGATTGCGGTTTTTCGAGGGTTCCCTCAATTCGCCCCGTTTCGTCGGCACGTCCCGGGCGCTTTTTTCAGCATCCCGGAAAAAATCCGGCAGAGTTGAATGTCTGGCCTTCACATCGGGCATAATTCCGTGAATCATTTCCACATATTCGGCGGCATTCTTTGCGGGTTTTTTATGGTCGAGCGAGTCGATCAGGCACAGTGTCGAGCCGTTGGTACGCGAAATTTCGTGATCAATATACTCCTTCAGGCTTTTGCGCGCTTCCTGCAAAGCCTGATCCCGATCGGTGATAAAGTCGGTTTCCAGAAAGCCCCGGGCTTTCGTAAAAGCGCCGTAGCCCATGTGATCCTGCAATTTAAAAACGAATACTTCACTGCCGTCGGGCGCCTGCCAGTTGAAAAAAGCCGGCGTGGTATGTTCATTGGTGCCGCGCCCAAGAACACAGTGTTTCAGATCAAACCCGGCATAAATCTGCGGCATTTGCGACGGATGCCCGAACATATCACAGGTATAGGCCACCGGCATGGGTTCAACGCCCCATTCCCGGCTGATTCGCCGCCCGACGAGGAAATTACGAATCAGGGATTCCCCGTCGGTGCAGAACAGGTCCGGCATCGTGAACCAGGGACCGATTAAAATCCGACCCTTTTGAATCAGTCGCCGTAACCGTTGGGCGTTTTCCGGGCGAATCTCCACGTAATCATCCAGCACACAGGTCTGGCCGTCGAGGTGAAAAAAATCAAATCCGTTATCCCCTTCCATCAAATCAAGCAGATCGTCGATTAATTCGACTAACAACAGGCGAAATTCCTGGAACGGCCGGTACCATTCCCTGTCCCAGTGAGTACCGGAAATATAATAAGCCGAATATTCTGATTTCTTTGTCATTCCTGATTGCTTCCTTTCAATTCTTTGAAAACACTCATTATTCCGTTAATTTCCTGTGCAGAAAACAGGAGCAAATTACATGGAAAAGAGATACTTCGATCTGGAAAAACCGGATATCTGGCCGAATTACCGCTGGATTCAACCGCCTCAGATTGCCTATTTTGTCACTACAATAGATAACGCCGGAAATCTGAATGTCACACCGGTGACGCTGGGTACCTGCATCGGCGCCAGTTTGCCCGCTGAGGGCCATCCCGGCGAATATTATTTCAGCTTTTCCCTGGGACACACCAGCCAGATCGCCGAAGGCAACACCGTCGAAACCCGCCACGGATATTACAATCTCCAACAGATACCGGAGTGTGTTATCAGCTTCATTCCCGCAAAACTGTTACGGCAAAGCACGCTGACCGGATTGCCGATTCCGAGGGGAATCAGTGAAATAGACGTCGCCGGTCTGACGCCGCTGCCCTCTCGGAAAATCCGCCCCGCCGGAATCGCCGAGTGCCCTATCAATCTCGAAGCGAAGGTTTTTCAAAAAATCCGTCTGGGTCGTTTTTACACTCACTATCTCTGTAAAATCGTTGCGGTAAACGTCGACGAAGAATTGCTTTCAAAAGACAAAGCAGGGCTCGGTTCCTTTGAAATCGATCCCCTTTTTGAAGTCAATATTCAGCGCAATAAAAATGGCCAGTTGCGCTTATATTACGGCCGGATGGATCGGGATTACATTCAACGGACGGATGAGAATGTAGGGTGTCTAAAAGACTGGATCGGTCGGTTTGAACAGTGGATGCGGGATGAGCAAACCCGCGGCAACATCACCGAATCCGATCGTTTGGAAATCCTGGAATTGAATCGCCGATGGCAAGCAAACCGTGATCCGGTAAACAACGGCAGTGTCAAACGGGAATTAACTGAGCGTCTTCGCCGGATTGTAGCAGATTAAGTCTCTTCTCCTTTTTCAAATAACTATAAGATTTGCGAGTTGCCGCGTTACGGATTCACCGCGTTAAACATGGCGACAATATTTTCCGGCCGGACATCCGCCATGATATTGTGAACCTGCTGAAACACAAATCCGCTCCCCCTGCCCATGATCTCCACCTGACTGCGCACGTGACGATAAATTTCTTCGGGTGAATAATTGGGCAAAGCAGCCCGGGTATCGCAACCGCCGCCCCAGAAACAGAGTCGGCTTCCGAATTTCTCCTTGAGGTGTTTCGGCTCCATACCATTACAGGATATCTGCACCGGGTTTACAGCCTCCAGCCCGGCATCAATCAGTTCGTCCAGCAGGGGTTCGATTCCACCGCAGGAATGCAGCATGATTTTGACATCGGCCAGTTCCTTCGTCCGTTTCCATAATTTCCGCTGATAGGGTTTATAATACCGCCGGAACATATCCTTGGACATAAAGGGGCCGGATTGTGTACCGAAATCGTCTCCGAAAAGGATGATGTCGATGTACGGGCCCACCGCAGCGAGCCATTTTTCCAGGTTGTTTAAATGCAGTTCACAGAGCTGTTCCGACAGACGAATAACCGCTTCGGGATAGAGTCCCATATAGGTAAAATAGTTATCCATGCGAAACAGATATTGAGGAATTTCAAACATATTACCGCCAAACAGACCGATGATGGCCCGATCCGTGGATTCCCTCAGTTTTTTAGCGCCGGCCGCCAGTTTCCGAAGTCCCTTTTCGTCCGGTGCGAGATGTCCGCCGGGCGTCGGCACACCGGTCCACATGGAATAGGCAAACTGCTCGGCCAGGTCATCAAAATTATCGGTTTCAAAGTCTCTTTCCTCCATGGGAAAGTGAATATGTTCCATGAAAGGCGAACCCTGCTTCTGAACCGCCAGATCCCGCCCGTCTTCCGCGAGTAAGTACCAATCCCCGGAACGTTCTTCCATATTTATATATTCAGGAATTTTGCAGGGTGTGCCGTCCGGCAGAACCCACTCTTTCCAATCCGCATCATCCGTCAGAAATGCCCGTCCCAATTCGATTGTATCGACACCGAAGATATCCAATATTTCCGGCTCCACTATCGCCAGTTGCTGAGGCACATCATAGACGTAAATGTCACCGGAACTGACGCCGAGATATTTCTTTAATCGGGCATAGGCTATTGCCATAATTCCCGAAGAGCGATGTCCCCCGAAATCCACCGGCACCCTGTCCACCGGTTCATGATTTAATGCTGCCAGCACTCGTTCACGGGAATCCATATTTATCCACTGTTAATCTTCAGTGATTCGTTTGATATTCGGATCGGTGAAAATATCACTGGCGTCGTCACTGGGGCTGGAAAACTCCGAAACAATCGCCCCTTCCGGCCCGCCCTGAAACCAGTGCAGCGTGTCGCCTGGAATCGTATACTGGTCTCCGGGATTTAATTCGATTTCCTGAAAAACAGTGTAGTAATCCTCACTGCCGGCGGGAATTACCGCCTGAATCGGAGTTGTCGGATTTCCCGGAACATAAAGAAACACTTTTCCCCGGCGGCAGCGAAAGGTTTCCATTTTACCTTTCACATCACCTCTGTCGGGATGCCGGTGTTCCGGACAAGTCTGAAAGGGAAACAGGATTAACTCTTTGGCGCAGTAACGATCGTTATTTTCATAAACAATAATCTCCAACCCCTGAGACTTCAGATCATTCAGTCCGAAATCGGTAATTTCCATGTTCAGCAATTCTTTTTCCGTAATGGCAATGCCGGCGCGCTTTAACATCCCGAAGGCTCTCTCCCGGGCTGTTTCAATGGTCTTTTTTTCCAGCATAATTACTCCCAATATCGATGATAATATTACTTTCCTCCTGACTTTGCCGACCCGCAGGCCACTTGCTCAACTTTATTCCATGTCCATCCGGGAAACGAAATTGCTTTCGGAAGTTTATTCCAGCCGGATTTTGTTCGCTTCTGAAGAGTATCCCAGCTCGGAATTCCTGAACTGGCATCCACCGATTCAACGCTGCATGCACCTACGGCAACGGCCACATTAACCGCCTGCTCCGGAGTAAAATCGTGAATAACAGCCGCGAGAAATCCGGCAATGGTCGCATCTCCGGCTCCCGTCGTGCCCTTAACGGCAACCCGATAGCACGGAGAATAGATTTCCCGATGAAACCAGGGCTCGGCATTGTCAACAACGTTTCCAAGTCTTTCACGTCCGGCGGTCCGCAAATAAAATCCGCGGTCACCAAGCTTTAATCCCACGATTCCGGCTCCGAATTTCAGTAATTCCCCCGTCACTCTGTTCAAAATATCCAAAGAAATTTCACCGCCGTTTTCAACATCCAGCATAAGGCAGATTTCATCCAGACTGGGGAGAAATATATCAACAAAAGGAAGAACCCTTTCCAATATTACCCGCCAATTCACCCGACCGGAGCGGGAATTAGGATCCGGATAAGCCATATCCAATGAGGTGATTATCCCGGCGGCTTTGACTTTCTGAAACAGGCGAAGAAGCTCCTCGCCCTCGTTTTCAAACATTTGCCGCATCAAGGGCGGATAGCCGAAGTGAAATATGCCGATTCCCCCGAGATCCTCGTCCGCTATATCATCCGACGTGTAGGTATCGTTGCATCCGGGATGATGCCAGAAACCGCGGTCGGTTCCCGGCGGATTGACCACAATGGTATAGGAAGTGGATTCACCAGGCGCCGGGACCATATTTTCCGTTAAGGTGTCGTCAACCTTATTAAACTGTTCGAGAATTGCCCGGCCAAAAAGATCATTGCCGATTTTTCCCAGCAGGCGGATCTTAATGCCCAGTTTATGCAGGGCAATCCCCACATTTGAGACCGCCCCGCCCGTTGATAAACAGGCTGGTCCAATTTCCAGCAATTTCCCCGGCTCAATTAAATTGATATCAGGGGTATTTCTAATTTCCGGGATAATGTCCAGACAAACATGTCCGGCAACCGCAATTTTTTTATCCATTTAACCTTTTATCGGATATTGACCAAATTCTTCGACGGCGCTTAACATTGCTTTGAAATTCTCAACGGGAACGTATTTCGCGATAGAATTACTGGAGCCGATCGCAAATCCACCGCCCGGCGCTATATCAATGATGCGCTGTCTGACATACTCACGAATCTCCTCTTTCGATCCCCGGGCCAGCGGATAGTCCATGTCAACGGTTCCCAGTAGTGCCAGTTTCCCTTTCACCCGTTTTTTCAATTCAATCACGTCCCAGGCCTTTGGTTCAATCGGGTGAATAGCATCAAAACCCATGGCCACAAAATCATCCAACAAGGGTTCCTGATTGCCATCTGAATGGAAGAAAAATATTTTTCCGTATTCATGCGCCAGAGCGGCATATTTTTCATACCAGGGAAACAGATATTTACGAATAATATCCGGCGACATAATCAATGATTCCGTGTAGGCTATATCATCAGACAACCAGATTCCCCCAATATGATCAGCCCCGATGACCCGTTCATACATCGCAAACAGAGCGGCGCCCAGACTGTCACAAATATTCCTGATGTATTCGGGATTCTCATACAATCCCATCATGAACGCCTCATA
>QNCV01000154.1 GCA_003645845.1 Fidelibacterota bacterium
AATCAATTTTGCCTTTTTACGAGACCATCATTATTGCATTTAATCATCTTTTCTCCTTTTTTATCTCTTTGTATATGTTGCTCGTTTTGGCAACCTAAACTAAAAATCAGCAGGGCTATTTTTATTATGATTCTCTGCATTTCCGAAATCTTACCGCTAACTCAGCATACACAACAAATAATTTGTTATAATCTATTTAAAATGCTACTTTACAGCGTATTAACTCAAATATATGAGGTATACTATGAAAGTTGCCGAACTTATTGACCGGATGAAAAAAGAGTTGAATATGCGTAAATACAGTCCGCAGACCGTCGATAATTATTGCAGCGTTCTCCGGCATTTTTCGAAGTATTTACTGAATTCCTCCGTGCATAGTGTGACCGGTCAGGTATTGACGGATTATTTTGACTATCTGAAAACGGAGCGAAAAGCTTCCCATTCGACACTGAAACTTCACCTGGCCGCTTTGCGGTTTCTCTATAAGGAGATTCTCAAACAGGAAATCGATTTTGACTTCTATCTGAAAATTGGAAAACCGGAGACTCTGCCGGTTGTGTTATCCGTCAATGAGGTTCAGCGCCTGCTGGACTCCGTGTCTAATTTAAAGCATAAAACCATCCTGTCATTGATTTATGGTTGCGGTTTACGAATATCGGAACTGGTTCACCTGAAATGCGCTGATATCGATAAAGACAGAATGCTTGTCAGAATTGAACAGGCCAGGGGCAACAAGGACCGCTATGTTGTTATTTCGGAAAACCTGCTGGCTCTGATTAAAAAATATTATCGGGCTTATCGTCCGGCCAACTATTTGTTCGAGGGACGCCATTCATCGGAGCCTTATTCCACATCCAGTATCCAGTCCTTTTTCAGAAAAGCGAAAAGCAGAGCGGGCATTACCAGGAAGGCCACGGTTCATACCTTACGCCACAGTTTTGCTACCCATCTGCTGGATCAGGGCATTGATATTCGCTATATCCAGGAACTGCTGGGGCATAAAAACCTGGCCACGACGCAAATCTATATGCATATCAGTACGTTCAACCTGAATAAGGTGAAAAGCCCGGCCGGATTGCTGCAACTGGATTGATAAGCAGGCGCTTTAAATCTTGATAAGCGCTTGGATTATTTCTGCTGAGGTGTGAATAATTAACGTAAAATCGATGCCGTCATTTTCGTGATTTGTGAGTACCGGTTATTGAATATTGAGCATCGAGATATGAGAGCCGAGAGTCAAGAACCAAGAAATAAGAGCCATACATTAGCTGGAATTTCTTATCACGTTATTTAATTCTCCCTCAGATTTGGCAATAATTAATGTACCGCAGCTGTCGCTCCAGACATTGGTTGATGTCCGGACCATATCAAGAATACGGTCAACGGCAAGAATCAGCCCGATGCCCTCCAGCGGGAGGCCAACTGCTTTAAGAACTATCGTCATCATAACCAGACCGGCCATGGGAATTCCGGCAGCGCCGATGGATGCCAATAATGCGGTTATGACAACGGTGAATTGTGCGCCGAAACTCAGATCGATGCCATATACCTGAGCGATGAACATTGCCGCCACACATTCGTACAGCGCTGTCCCGTCCATATTGACAGTCGCGCCGAGGGGCAGAACAAAACTGGATATTTTATTGGAAATTCCGGCGTTGTTTTCGGCACATTCCATCGTGAGCGGCAACGTTGCGGAACTGGAAGAGGTTGTAAAAGCGGTAAGAAGAGCTGCACTCATATTTTTAAGGTGGCGCCAGGGACTTTCTCCGGCTGTAAGTATTACCAGAAGCGGTAAACTGACGGAATAGTGAAATAATAATCCGGCCAGTACTGTAATAAAATAGAGTCCCAGCGATTTGAATATTTCGATTCCGGTCGTTGCGGTTATTTTTGCAACCAGCCCGAATACTCCCAGGGGGGCGAACAGGATGACGAAGCGGGTGATTTTCATCATCACTTCAAAACCGGCATGGAAAAAATCCGAAAGAATCTGACGATAATGCTCCTGGATTCTGGAGATGAATATTCCCAGAATGATACAAAAGAAGATAATGGGTAAAATGTCGCCGTTGACCATTGAACTGAGCGGATTGACCGGAATGATTCGGTATAAAAGATCACTCAAACTTCCCGAGGAGAGATTGCTGGCGTCCACCGTTGATTCCAGAACAATGTTGCTGCCGATGCCCGGTTGAATCAGATTGACAAGAATCAATCCCGTCAGAATGGCAATCAGACTGGAGGTTACGTAATAGGCAATTGTTTTCAGCCCGAGTCTTCCCAGGTTCCTGGATGTTCCGATACCCAGGACACCGGATGTAATTGAGGTGAAAATCAGCGGCACGATGACCATTTTGAGTAGTCTTAGAAACAGATCTCCGATTGCAGAAGTAACGGGCACCAGCGGTTGACCAAATATCAATCCAGCCAACACTCCAAAGATAATTCCAATAAATATCCAGACAGTCAAAGGGATTTTTCGGAAATAGTCAAAGGTCTTACTCATATCGTCTCCCTGGCATCATACTTATCGAAAACTTAGGCAATCCGGTCTGAAATTCAAACATTTCAGGATATTTTTATTGAAATTCTGTGAAAAAGAATGAATATTCAAACCGATATGAAACCGAAACAATCCACCCGAATCAATCTGCTTTTGTTGTTCATTATTATTTGCATTCTTTTCTTTTTGCATTTCCGCAGACTCCAACGGGAAATATATCAAAAGTATAATAAAAATGCCGACACCGAAGTTGTACGATGATGTCAGATTGTAACAAGGCTGTATTATTAATTATCGATGTTCAGCAGAAATTATTTCCGGTGATGTCCCATAGTGACGACCTGAAAATTGCATTGACCAAACTTACAAAAGGTATTAAGACTCTTGAAATTCCCATATTGTTGACCGAACAGTATCCGGAAGGTCTGGGACCGACAATCCCGGAACTGCGTGATTTGATTCCCGATGTAAATGCGATATTAAAGCGTTCTTTTTCCTGTTGTCAGTCTGATGATTTCATCTCAGCGTTGCAGAGATTAAAGCGGAAACAGGTGATTGTTTGCGGGATAGAGGCGCACATCTGTGTATGGCAGACATGTATGGATTTAATTATGAATGGTTATGATGTATTTCTGGTGGCGGATGCCATTTCCAGCCGAAATACTTTTGACAAGGAATTGACCCTTCGAGTTCTGGAAAAAGAGGGCGTACATCTCAGGAGTGTTGAGATGCTGCTCTTTGAACTTTTACAAACATCACTTCATGAAAAATTTAAGACAATATCAAGAATAATTAAATAGGAGAGGATTCTAATGGATTTAGATCGTATTCGGAAAGCGATTAAGGAGAAAAACATTGATGGCTGGCTATTTTATGATTTCCATCATCGGGATTTAATGGCCTATCAAATTCTCAGTCTGGATTCCACAAAATTTACCACCCGACGCTGGTTTTATTATATTCCGGCAGATGGGGAGCCGGTCAGAATCGTGTCGGCTGTCGAAGCGAAGAAGCTGGATTCTTTGCCTGGTTCCAAAGAGGTATATCGTTCCTGGCAGGACCTTCACCGAATCCTGAAAGACATGTTGGCTGATGCTGACAAGGTAGCCATGCAGTATTCTCCGGAAAACAATATTCCCTATGTGTCGGTTGTCGATGCCGGAACCGTTGAGCTGATTCGCTCATTCGGTGTAACGGTTGTTTCCTCGGCTGACCTTGTTCAGACCTTTGAGGCTGTGATTGATCAGGCCGGATATCATGCCCATCTTGAAGCCGGGGAAAAGGTTCAGAAAATCAAGGATGAAGCCTTTGAACTGGTCCGGAAGAAAGTTTCCGAAGGTGAACCGATTACTGAATACGAAGTGCAGCAGTACATTGTTAAAAGGTTTGAAGAGGAGGGCTTGACGGATGACGGTGATCACCCGATTGTGGGCGTCAATGATCATCCGGCGGACCCCCATTTTGAGCCCACCGAAGAAAATACCTATACGATAAAAAAGGGTGATACACTGCTGATTGAACTCTGGGCAAAAAAGAATGATGAGACCGGAATCTACTACGATATTACCTGGTGCGGTTATGTCGGTGAAAATCCTCCCGGAAAGTATGTTGAAATATTCAATACTGTTCGCGATGCCCGGAATGCGGCACGCGATTTCATTCGGGAGCGATTTGCAAAAAATGAACCCTGTTACGGCTATGAAGTGGATGACGTTTGCCGTAAAGTTGTCGAAGATGCCGGATATGGACAATATTTTGTTCACCGTACCGGTCATTCCATCGGTCGCGAGGTTCATGGGAACGGTGTTCATATTGATAATCTTGAGACCAAGGACGAGCGGCAACTCGTTCCCGGCATCTGCTTCTCCATCGAACCGGGCATATATTTACCGGGTGAAATGGCGGTCAGGTCGGAAATCAATGTTTTTATCACCGAATCCAGGGAGGTGGTGGTGGCCGGTGATGAGCAGGAGGAATTAATTTTACTCGTATAATAAAAATGTCAAATATGAAACGTTCCTTTTCCTTAGAATTGATTGTTGGGATTCTCTTGTTATCTTCATGTGCAGGTCGTTTTACGTATATTCCTTCCACCGATGCCGGGGCAAATTCCGGGCATTTTCTGCTGTTTTACAATGAACTTGCGCCTCCCGAATCCGAAAAACGGGAATCATTTAAACCGACCTCGATTTCTGTGGAAATACTGCAGGAAGGGAAAACCATAATATCCGATATTGTGGATGCGGGTAACTGGAATCTTTATCCCGTTCCGGAAGGCGTCTATGTCGTAAATTTGGAGATCGATTTTCTCGATAAACCAATCACGCTGAACCGCACCTTTATGTCGGATGTTGAGGCGATAAATGCGTTGAATGTTGATTTTTGGAGAGTTGATCCGGTGAAGTTAAAAACCGATGTCGAGACGAAAAAGGCGACTTACACCGGAGCTGCGGCCAAATATATCCTGGATTCGAAACGTGAAGGAAAAAAACTGACACTTGAAGATATTCAGCGGGTAAGTATGGGGAAAAACTATTGAAAGTAATATTTGATGCCTGAACAAAACGTAAATACTGACCTTACTTTTTTCACAAACGAACCTGATTCGACTTTGTTAGATCGCTTTATTGCCATATTAAAGGATGTTAGATATTTTGACATTTTAGTCGGTTATTTCCGCTCAAGCGGTTTTTTTCGCCTGTATAAATCATTTGAAAATATTGAAAAGATAAGGATACTTGTTGGTCTTAGTCTTGATAAAAAAACGTTCCAAATCATTGAGACTGCCAACAATTCAGATTTTGAATCTCATGTCAAAGTGAAAGAATATTTCGGCGAAATCTTGGTCTCAGAAATCGAAAATTCGGAAGATTTAAAAGAAGTTGAAGAAGGTATATTAAAATTTGTTGAATTTATTAAATCCGGCAAGATAGAAATTAAAGCGCATCCGAGCCGAAACATTCACGCTAAAGTGTACATCAGCCGCTATCATTTAAATGATCGGGACTTTGGCAATGTCATCACCGGCTCCAGCAATTTTTCCGAAGCAGGTTTGATTTCGCAACGAGAGTTCAATGTTCAATTAAAAAACAGCGCTGATGTGAAATACGCGCTGGAAAAGTTTGAAGCGCTGTGGAAAGAAGCGGTGGATATATCCGATTACTATTTGGACATAATTAAAACCAAAACCTATTTGGATGATTCGATTACACCTTACGAGTTGTACCTCAAATTTTTATACGAGTATTTCAAGCAAGATTTGAGAATTAACGAAGATTTGTTTTTTAAAACCAATTCTATCTCGTATGATCATATTATGGAAAACCCCAGCGAAGTGATCTTATCCGGGTGTTTTGTAAAATGACTGTAGAAAATTTAAAAAAGATACTTGCTGCCGGTGAGGGCATCGGTATCGAATTCAAAGAATCCAAAGATTCATTACCTGAGAATGTGTTTGAATCTGTTTGTGCCTTTTTAAACCGAGTTGGCGGGGATTTACTGCTCGGCGTCAAAAACTCAGGAAAGGTTATTGGCATTGATTCTGAAAAAATCGATAAGATTAAAACCGACCTGGTTAACCTGTCCAATAATCCCAATAAACTTGATCCGCCTTTTATGATCTTTCCGGAAGAATTTACAGTCGGCGGTAAAAAAATCATTTATGTTCGGGTGCCGCAAAGTTCTCAGGTGCACAAATCGGGTCGATTTATATTCGATCGCAACGAAGACGGGGATTTTAAGGTTACATCCAGCGCGGCCATCAGCCGACTCTACCAGAGAAAAAGCGCCTGGTTTACCGAAAACAAAATTTACCCGTTTCTGCGATTTACCGACTTTAATGAATATGTGTTTCGCAAGGTCCGAAATTTAATCCAAAGCCACCGCCCCGATCACCCCTGGCTGACCATTTCAAACGAAGAGATGTTGAGAAGTGCCGGGTTATTCCGGCGGGATTTCGAAACCGGAAAAGAAGGATACACACTGGCCGCTGCCATTCTTTTTGCAAAAGATGATGTGTTGCAGCAAATTGTGCCTGCTTATA
>QNCV01000155.1 GCA_003645845.1 Fidelibacterota bacterium
ACCAACGTAATGCAGGTTGAAGGTTATGTCCGTTCCAGAGATATCGGCAATGATAATACAGTGTATAGTTATAATCTGGCAGACGCTAAAATTATTTATCGAAAAAAAGGACTTGACAACAGTATTACCAGGCCGGGTACGATTCACCGGCTTGGCACATGGGTTATAGGAATAGTACTGCTGGCATCTGCAGTGACAGGAGCCTTAATCATATGAAAAAATTTTCTCCATTCTGGATTTACTGTGTGATATTGCTTACCGCTTTAAAGGCGGAAGTTCGTTTAAAAGATATCGCAAGTATTGAAAGCGCCCGCCAGGAGTCTTTAATTGGTTACGGCCTGGTGGTAGGATTAAATGGAACAGGGGATCGGTCCAGCGGTAATCGTGGCGCTGTATTTACGGTTCAGACGATCAGTAATATGCTTGAGCGTTTTGGAATTACTGTTCCAAGAGAGCAGCTTCGAACCCGGAATGTAGCCGCGGTGATGTTAACCGCCAAAACGCCTCCGTATGGTCGGGTCGGATCGCAATTTGATGTTACCGTCAGCTCGATTGGCGACGCCACCAGTCTGGAGGGCGGAGTTTTACTGATGTCTCCCCTGCGTCTGTCAGACGGGACCTATTATGCCATTGCGCAGGGAGCTGTCTCTATCGGAGGTTATAATATTGAAACAGAGGCCGGCGAACGGCAGCGGAAAAATCATGCGTTGGTTGGTATTGTGCCCAATGGTGCAATGCTTGAAACCAATCTGGGTGAAGATGATTTTGATCTGTCAAAGCCGTTACGCTTTCTGCTGACTGAACCGGATTTTACGACGGCAAATCGCATTGCAGATAAAATTAATCAGACGCTTGATTCGTTGTTTTCTGATAATTCCGAAAAACCTGCCCGGGCTCTAAATGCATCAGTAGTCGAAGTGGCTTTTCCTGAAAAAATAGTTTCCATTGATCAAGCAATCAATTTCATTGCAAGTATGGAAACCCTACGGGTTGAACCTGATGTGGAAGCACGGGTGGTCATTAATGAACGAACCGGCACAATTGTGGCCGGAGGTAATGTTAAAATCGGGGAAGTCATGATTTCCCAGGGTAGTTTGACGATTCACGTTAAGCGCAGGCCGGTGATATCTCAGCCTCAGGCCGCTTTTAGCAATACCGGTCAAACGGTCCTTGATTATGTTACGGAAACGATTATTCAGGAAGATAATGCACAGGTGGCCGTTATTCCCACGACTACAACCGTTAGTGATCTCGCCCAGGCACTGAACGAACTGGCATTGCGGCCCCGGGATATTATTGCAATTTTTCAGGCGATCAAAGCATCCGGTTCTCTCAATGCCCGCCTTATTATTATGTAGGAAAAGAATGATGAATGATTTTTCAGTACATTCGATTGACCACTTACCTTTACAAAAACCCGATAAATCACAAACCCTGTCTGAGAGTCAAAAACGGGAACTGCTTCTGAGAAAAAAAACGGTTGAGATGGAAGGGCTTTTTATTACACAGTTGTTTAAATCAATGGAAAAAACAACGATGAAAGAGATCGGAGGTAGTAATAACCTGGTCTCTATGATGTTTAGCAGTGTTATGGGACAGGCTGCCGCAGAACAAGGCGGTATCGGGCTTTCAGATATAATATATCAATCACTCAAAGGTAAAACCGAGCTGCCCTCTATTGACAATATAAACACAGATTCGCTTTATAACTCAATTAATCTAAGCGGTATTATTGGGAATGCCAATGATGAATGAAGCAAAATATAAAAACAATGATCAGGATAGTTTTCAAATCATATCAGAACTTTTAAGGGAAGAAATAGAGGTCCATGAAAGAATGATCAGCCTGCTTAAAGTTAAGCAGAAGGCGATTATAAAAGACGATGTTTCCAAACTACGTGAGTATATGCAGGAAGAACAGACACTGATTCAGACCGCGAAATCAACAATGAAAATGCTTGAGGAACGAGTCACTGAACTGAAAGAGAGTAAAACGAAAGCCGCACGCCTTGAGGATATCATTCCGTTGGCCCCGCATTCTTTAAGGGATCAGCTAGACCGGCAGCGTAAACAACTGCGGGCTAATATTGAAAAACTATCGCGGATCAACCGGGAAAACCGATACTTATTAAATCATTCTCTGGAAATGATTAAAGGAATGGTGCAGATATTTCTCCGGGGAAATGAAGAGCCGATAAAACTGTATAATGTCAAGGGGCATGTATCGTCATCTGACAATAATAATAAACTATTGAACTTCCAAATCTGAGGGTAATGTGGCAATTTCACAAATCTTTGATGTTTCTAAACAGGCTTTGCAAAATAGTGAAAGAGCGATAGACACCATTTCGAAAAATATCGCCAATGTAAACACCGAAGGGTATAAACGTCGCTTGATAGATACGGAAAATTTTACCGGCTCGGGAGCGGCAAACGGGGTTGACACTCAGGATTTGATGAGGGCCCGGAATGTATTTATCGAAAATCAACTGATTAAGGAACAGGGCAGTTTGGGAAAGTATGAAAGCGACTCTGCTATCATAGCCAATATTGAGAGTCTCTTTGGGGAACCCGGAAGCTCCGGGCTACAAAACCTGATGACCGAATTCTGGAATTCCTGGAACGATTTGGCCAATGATCCTGAAAGCCAATCAGCCCGGGTTGTCGTGCGGGATAAAGCTGTTACAATGACAAACGCCTTCAATCGTGTTTATTCTGACTTACATGATATGCAACAGGAGATCAGCCGGGAAATTGTCAATACGGTAACTCAGGCTAATAAACTGATTCGTCAAATTGATACATTAAATCGTCAATATACAGTTTCAAAATCGGCGGATCTTTTGGATCAGCGTGACCTGGTATTGAATCAATTATCAGAATTAATTGATATTGAAGTTAAAAATAATTCCGGGAGTGATTTAGTTGTATCATTGGATGGCCAAATTTTAGTCTCTCAGAATTATGTTAGTCAGATTGTTTCTGACGCCAGTTATGAGAATAATTACCCTTCCTATACATTTGCGCTCGATACCAATAAAAAAGCAATCAATATTGAAGGGGGGTCATTAGGAAGCATTCTGGATATTAACAATGAATACATACCTGATTATATGAATCAGCTGGACATTTTGGCTGTCTCACTGGTAGGTCGGATTAACCAACTGCATTCAAATGGTTATAATCTTGACGGTAAAACAGGAATTAATTTTTTTGAATCCAATGTTAGTGGCGCTGCGGATATTACTGTGAACAGAGATATTAGGGAAGATCACAGTTTAATTGCAACCGCCGGCAGTGAGTCCGCAGCCGGTGATGGCAGTGTCGCTCAGGCGATCTATGACGCTCAGTTTGAAAAAGTCCTGAATAATGGGACCTATTCGGATTATTATAATTCGTTAATCACCCAGGTGGGTCATCAGGTATCGGAAGCCAATTTCAATTATGAAAGTCAACAAAACATCGTTCAGAGTCTTCAGAATCAGCGGGATTCGGTCTCCGGTGTTTCTCTCGATGAAGAATTGGCGAAACTAATTGAATATCAGAATGCATATCAGGCGGCATCCAAATTAATCGCTACATCCAATGCAATGATAAATTCGATTTTAACCATGATATAAAAACGGGGATTGAATATGCGAGTAACTCAATCGATGATGACAAGGACTCTGATAAGTAATCTCAATAAGGGACGTGAAAGCATGAGTACGAGTCAGTCGATCATGTCAACGGGAAAAAATCTCCAAAGCGCTTCTGATGATCCCGTGAAATATGCCACCACAACCCGGTATAAGGAGACTTATAGCCAAAATGAACAGTACCAAAAAAACATTCTCGATGCAAAGGGGTGGGTGGATACTACCTCCAGTATTTTAAATGATATCTATTCCAATGTACTTTCGGCAAAAGATCTTGCGTACAGCGCTGCAGATTCGTCAAGCAGTACGGAGGAGCTGGAGACCATGGCTGACCAGCTCGAGGGTTTCATTAGTGAAATTTATTCCCTTACAAACAGTAAATATCTCGGTAAGTATCTCTTTAGTGGTACGAGAACCGTGGAAGATAAACCCTTTGATTATGACGGTTCAACCGTCGACTATATTGGCAATGAAGGAAAGATTACGCGCCGGATATCGGAAGGCTACGATGCAACTATTAATATCAGCGGCGATGAAATAATGAATACGGATGTATTCGAAAATCTTATAAGCCTACGTGATGCAATGCTTGCCGGTGACCGGAGTGCCATTTCCGATTCTATTGGCGCACTTGAACAATCAGCCCAGGATATTCTCTCCATTCAGTCAAAAACCGGTTCATTGAGTAATTTGCTGGATATGACGAATAATCGATTGGAAGTTGCCAATACCAATTTAAGCTCACTGATTTCTGAATTGGAAGATGCCGATCTGACGGAAGTGATTGCCCAATACAACTCTAATGAGCTGGCTTATCAGGCGGCGTTGCAGGCAACTTCAAGTGTGCTTAACCTTAACATATTAGACTTTCTGTAATCATTATGTATAATTCAATGATAAAAAGCTCATCATATAAAAACAAAGACGACTTAGCCGAACATCAATTTCAGCAAAACCAACCACTCCACTTTCGTTTTGGTTTACCTGGTTTTGAATCGCTCCGGGAGTTTAGGGTAATCAATAAAAAGGAGATTGCTCCTTTCGCAATTTTGCAGTCCCTGGATGAGCCACGGGTGTCAATGATAATTATAAATATCAAATATCTGCCGGTCCAAAAACAAATTCGACGCGTTTTAATGGACGCCAATCGAATTACACCCGAAAAATTGAGGAAAATTGATGTGTATGTCATTTTAAAAGTTAGCGCCGACAAACAAAGGCTCACGGCCAATGCAAAGGCGCCGCTGTTAATTGACTGGGAACGTCTGGCCGGTCAGCAACTGGTGTTAGAACGGGACGATTTACCGTTAGAATATCACTTGAACAAGGTATGAATATAAAAAGTTTTACGGATTATGATAATTTAGCCCATTTTCAATCTCCATGGAGGGAGAATGCTTGTACTGACACGCAAGCCCGGTGAGAGTATTCGCATCGGGAATGATATTATAATTACGATAATAGACAGAAGCTCCGGCGCCATAAAAGTTGGCATTGATGCGCCGGTCAATGTTCCTGTCTACCGCGAAGAACTATATAAGCATATTTGCCTTGAAAACAAAAATGCTGTTTTGTCAACGGAGTTAGGTGAAAATATACTGGATGTATTGAAAAAGGGAGTTGATTAGAATGCATTTTTGGGTAACTCCGGAAAAATATACGATCAGGGCAAAATATTTTATGGGACTTCTATGGAAATACTACTGGTTGAAAATGAAAAGTCTGTTGAAGAATAATATTTAATCAATGCGGTAAGTCATATGAGGTTATTATGAAAGTTGTCATATTAGCGGGCGGGTTTGGGACACGAATTAGCGAAGAATCCCATTTAAGGCCGAAACCGATATGATTGATCTGTGAATTAGATTAGGCGGAAAATAGATAAAAAAGGCTTTAATGGAAAAATCTGATAAATTGATCAATGGGAGGAACACTTTTGACTCCGAAAAATAAACCGATGCTGCTGCTAGTCATGGGAATGCATCGTTCCGGTACATCTCTACTGACAAATATTATTTATAATGCGGGATATTATGTCGGCGAAGAGGAAGACCTCCTGCCGCCTTCCCCTTTCAATCCTAAGGGATATTTTGAACGGCGCAGCATTATGGAGGCCAATGACCTTATCCTTGGAAGTGCTTTAGGGAGCTGGGACTCACCTCCTGCATTTGAAAATATAAAAAAGGTCTGTGTGGATCCGCTTCTGCATGATCTTCTGCAACCCTATCTGCAGCATGAACGTTCTGTGCTGAAAGACCCCCGTTTTGCATTTACATTACCGGTCTGGGAAAAAGCGCTGGAGAACAGCTTTTCAACGAAATATATTTTGATAACCAGGGATGACAGAGCTGTCAACGCTTCCCTGAGGAAAAGGAATGGCTTTAACAGCGAAAAGGCACAGGAACTTATTGATGCGTATAAACTGGCTCTAAGGACTGTACTTGAACCTAAAAAAATATTTGAATTAGATTTCGACGATCTCTTCTCTGAGAAAAGAGTCGACATACTCGGTGGGCTTGCCGATTTTATCGAATATGACGGGGATCTCAAACAGGCTGCCGATGAAGCGGTAGAAAATGATTTGAGGCATTACAGCAGCCGGCAGGGAACAGAGGATAACAAGAATGAAACCGGGATTAAATCCAACGATAAAATTGAAGAAATTCCTGATAACATCCAACAGTCAACGATAGGAGACCGCAGTCCAGCCGAAAGAGTCTCGGAAAAGCTAAGCTCTAATCCCAAGGTACATCAAAGCTATGATTTGCAGATTTTTCCTGAAAGCTCACGGTTTGATAGGAAGCTAAAAGTTCTGGTAATCACCCACAATTGTGGTGCTGTATCACAAGTAAGGCTTTTAAGTCCACTCAAAGTTCTGGGCGAAAAAAAACT
>QNCV01000156.1 GCA_003645845.1 Fidelibacterota bacterium
AAAGTCCAGAATAACGACAAAAAACCGGCTTCCCGATCACTTTTCGCTGCAAAATAACGCTGGATCATATAATTGCCGGTTCCGCCACTGCCTTCGATAACCGTCTTGAACAGATAAAACATCACCGCAATTCCGAACAGATTATACATCGAATACACCGAATCCGACTCAATATTCAGATTCCATTTGGGCACAATACTGGTCCACTCTTTAAAGGATGTCAGGTATGCTTTATAACCGCCACCGGCGATATCTTTCAATGGCATGGATACCATAAATTCCTTGGGCAAATCAATCGAAAGCGCTCTGATGACAATATATCCGATGGCCATAAAAATCAATAATCCCTGAAATACATCCGTCCAGATTACACCATATAACCCTGAAGCAACCGTATAAATCATCGCCAGGGTGATGAGAACAGTTGCCGCCCAGAATTCTGAAGGCAAGCCAAGAAAACCCGGTATTCCTAAAAATTCATCCAGAAATTTTCCGCCGCCGATGGCGAAATAGGTAATCATTGCAATTGTCATTATCAGTGACGTAATGGCCGTAATAAAACGCGCCAGTTTCCCCTCTTTATCATCCCCGAAACGAAACTTCATCCACTCCGCCAGGGTCATCACTCCGGCACGACGATTCCATTTTCCCATGAAAATCATCAGAAATGCCATGATTAGTGTGACGCCACCCCGAATTTCAATATAAAATCCCCGCGCTCCAATGGCATAGACCAACGCCACGATAATCATGGTACCACTGATATCCAGATTGGAGGACATCCCCGATGCGCCCAGCGCCCACCACGGCAGATTTCGGTTTCCCAGAAAATAGGAATCGATACCCTGCGAGGCTTTGCGTTGAAAATATAATCCGACAGACACCATTCCCAGCATATAGACTATTACAATTGCATAATCAACAAATCCCATCAGGACACCTCCCCATTAATTTCACATTTGACGGCATCTATCACTCTCAATAATCTCTCACTACAAATAAGACGGCAAACAAAATGATCATCCTGTTGATTTATAAAGCCTTGAAAAATAGCTCTGTTTACAGAATTTTTTAAAAATACAGAAAATGTCAAAAGATAAATCCAGCGAGGCCCTGTTGGATTGCTACATCTCCGTTATAAGCCTCGCTGGATTCAACAGATCAACTTTCTACTATTTCAGAAGCAGCATCTTTTTCGTTTGGGTGAAATCGCCTGCTTTAAGCTGATATACATAGACACCAGCTGAAAGGCGTTGACCCGCATCGTTTAAACCGTTCCATTCGCAGGTATGTAATCCTGCATGCAGTTCATTCGATACTAAAGTACGCACTTTCTGACCAAGAATGTTATACACCTCTAACCGAACAATACTTCTCTCCGGCATCTCAAAGGAAATCTGAGTCGTCGGGTTGAACGGATTCGGATAGTTCTGGTTCAACTTATAATTTCTGATGACAACATTATCATCATCAATGGCAGTCAGAACTGGCGACTGGGTATCATAATTCCATGCATTATAGAAATTAGGATTAATACTTCCCCACTGAGTATGAAGTGTAAAAGTCGGATTTGTATCATCGATATTTTCGATATGATTCAATCCATAGCCACTTTCATTGTCACTTCCGCCGATACCGAATTTGAATTCCTGTCCGACAGTATGACCACTGTCAGGTGATAAGTGATAGATCAATGTATAAATCGTATCACCGGCAACGGCATCACCATGGGTACCATCATCATACATTACCCGATTTGTGTCAGCAGCAAGAGTACCGCCCCAGGAAGCCCAGGTGCCTTCTGCATTATTTGATAAGGGACCGTTAATATATAATCCGAGAGCAAATACTGTATCCGGATTTTCCTGAATCATTGCAGGTGTTATTGATTGAGTACCCTGTAATCCTTCCAGAGTTGACCCCGCCAGTAATTGATAGATTGCCGGTCTCAGATCGCACTCTATTGTTAAAGTAACATCCTGGCTAAGGAGTTCGTTATTTCTGAATATCGGCGCCCGACGAGCATCCACTTTACTATCAACAATATCCTGAATAGTTTCTGTGGCTGAAGTAGGTACATAGGCTCTTCTTTCAGCCTCTGATGCAACGTCACCTGTATAGTCGAAATTAAAATAAACTTCGCGTTGTTCCACACCGCGTTTGACAAGATAATACTGATAATAGAGCGGTTCACCAAAAATTACAGGAACATCATTAACCGTCACAAAATAGTTTTGGGTTCCCGATTGGCGAACTAATGTATCGGTTAACACACTAGTTGAACTATTGAAATAACCAAGGCGAACTAATAATGTATCACCAATTTCAAAACCTTTATTAGCAATCGCTTTAGTCATATCAGTATAGAAAGTAATGTCTGTTGTATCTTCGGTCGTAAACCCTGCCGGAGGGATATCATTCCAGTATTTCCAGGCCAATGTGGTATCTTTTAATCCCTGATGCAGGACAATAATTCTATTTTCGTTTCCGTCCCAATATTTTCCATTCAAGTTTTCTGTGTTGCTCCAGTCATTACCAATAGCAAATCGGTACATCAATGTCCCGGGATGACCGCCAAGCGGATCAATCTGATCAACTGTATCAATCACTCCCTGAGGAATTCTAATTGTAGTACTCCAATAGTCGCTGGTTCCTTCCTGAGTCAAAGGAATGGATCCCGGTGACCATGCCGGATCACACATGGGATAGTGTCCGACAATAGATAACAGGTCAAAATTGTCTTCATAAGCCACCATATTGACACGTACGAAAATATCAACACTATCGGATGGAGTATACGGAGGATTGTATTCATTATCCGGATATGCTACGGCTAACGTGGTATCACTTGCCGGAAGTACATACATTCTATTTCCGGGAGGATAATTTTCCCACGTAAAACCATCATCATCAAGAGATTTGTAGCGGATTTTATACGCCATTCTCCAACCAATCATCGAATCCGGATACTCAATACTGAGTTTCCAATAATCGCCGCCAATATTGGTTGCCAGTGGAGAATCGTCTCCCCAGGTCAGGAAGAAATTATACCAATGGTCAACTCCTTCCGGGCCAACCTCTGACCCACAGATTTGAATCTGGTGTGTCGAATCTGTGCAACCTTGAATAGTTGATGTATTAACCATATAATCTACAGTCACAGTTGCAAATGTTCCTACAGAAACCATGGCCAATACAATCAACAACGCAGTAACGTTCTTCATAACGTTTCTCCTTTCTTTGTTGTTAGAAACCAATGCTCAAAGACATTGTTGTGATGTCTCCGAAGAGACCGAAATCTTGATATGAATAATCTACAATAATATCGGCATATTTAACTGGTAATATCAATCCGAGACCAGCCGTCAAACCCTGCTCATTATCTTCACCGAAAAGTGATTGATAGCCCATTCTGATACCAATCATTTTTGATATCAGTACTTCAACGCCAGTATTCACTGTCTCCATATTATCGGTTGGACGAACAGCATCTGCAGCGACGGTTACTTTCAAAAATCGTTGATCAATTACCGGCATTGCAGCCCCAACACTGAAAACCAGCGGCATCGGCCAGTAATCGGTTTTCAGATAGGCAACGATTGTTTCATTATTTCCTGATGCCTGAGTATCGAGATCAACTTGTTCGATTAAATCACGTCCTTCCATCCGAAAATCACCGCCATAATTTCGAATCGTAGCGCCAATTCTGAGACCACTGAATTGGGTGATAAACAGCAATCCGACATCCATTCCGAATTGAGATGAGGTTTCATGCCAGATTTGCTGCTGGATATATTTTACCGTTCCGCCGATTGAAAACCGGTCAGTTAAATTCCGGGAATATGACACTCCGAACGCCAAATCGCTTGCCTCCCAGTATTCACCGGTACCATTCGGTTCTTCCACCGTAGTAATCGGCTCACGGTCTCCATAATTCAACATATTTATTGAAAACCCGACTGCATCAGCGCTTCCCAGTTGAATCTGCGCGCCAATCCACTGATGTTTACTTCCCACTAACCAGTTCGTTTGCATAGCATAAATCCTGCTTTTATTAGACCGTGAAACAGCTCCCGGATTCCAATATAATGTTGCAGGATCGTCACCAATTGCAGTGAATGCTCCCCCCATTGCAATTGCTTTTGCGCCAACGGGAATATGGAGAAAAGGTGCCGCGGAAGTTCCAACCTTTGACTGAGCAGACAGGCTGGAAAACAAGGTTGTTGCAATAACTGCCGAAATAATTACTCTTTTAATATTAATTTCACTTTTCATATTCATATCACTTTATTACTGCCAGTTTACCTGATTTCTTCCCCACATTAGACTCTACTATGTAAAAGTAAACGCCATAAGAAACATCAAGGTTCTCTTTGGTTTTCAAATCCCACGCAAGGGTTCCGTCATGAATATTTCCGCTCTGATTGATAGTTCTTACATGTGCGCCATTTGAAGTAAAAATGTGAACCTTGGCATCCTGTGGCAACTTTCGAAATTCGATTCGTCGTTCACCGCGTCCACTGGTAATCGACGGTGGTAATGGAGCTTCCATTGTGTTTGCGACGACATAAGGATTTGGAACAACCTGAATATCATTCAGTTCATCCCTTGCTTCGAACTTTGCGACAGTCGGCTTTTCTGTAGTAAATTCGTAAACATCACCGTTTCTGAACGGTCGGGTCACGTCGATAGTAAGTTTATCACCCGAGTGAAATCTGGGTGTATCAATTGCCGTCTCAGCTATAGAAAAATACATCACCCAGGAATATTGATATACCGAATCAGGTCTTAAAACAAAGCTCTCAATTAAACCGTTTGGCTCCAATTCATAAATTCCGTTCTCATTCATGGTTACACCGGAATAGAGAAACGGAACAGCAACCGAATCAATAACATCATACAACCTGAAATTTGTCTTTTTCGGCTGTGGCCACAGAATTTCCGGAAATCCCTGATTGGTATATGCGATTAACGACTGAGGAGTTTCATAAAGAACTTCGTCGGGATCGGAAAACTGTATCTCATATTTCGAGGGGTAAGGTTTTCCTTCGATAACATCACCATTGGGAAGCGACGACTTATCAACCCGAAATGACCAAATCAATTTGCGACTACTATCGGACCAATAGGACAAAGAATCAATTTTACAAATGGACCAATTATTATTAAAGGACAACTGAATCCCATCGAAAATATCCGAATCATACGTCTCATCGGCGTAAGGACTTCCTTTAATATTAGGGCTTTTATATACCGGATAGTACTGATAGGACAAGCGGTATTCCCCTTCACTTAGCATGCTTGAGGACTTTAATCTTATCTTACTGCTTCGCTGAATGAAATCAAAATTATCTTCCAAACTAAGATAATTTCCGGGGTCATTTTCAGAAGATATTAATATTGACGACCCAACAATATTCTCCTTTTCCAGTGTTATATAGCCAGTATCAATCGTCACTGTTTCTTCGTGACCGGTTAAATCCAGAACAGAATAACACGTTGTAACCGGAGCAAATTCATCAGGATCAGTCCAGTCAATATTCGGTTCACCTGGATCAGGGACACCATTATTTTTCGTTGAGTCCGGATCAATAATTCCACTTCCCACATCATCGGTCAGATAATTCCAATCACCATCATTATCAACCGTATCTGTAGCTGTATCCATAAATATCACACGATAGGTATGGTCGGTAAGTTCGGATTCGTCGACGATTGAATAGCCAATTGATCCGGTCGCCGGTCCCTCCTTATGTTCAAGTATATTATCTGTATTTTGGACATCATAACCTGCTACAGGCGCCGTCGGTCGAACAACAATTGTATTGACATCTGTGATAATTGAGCCGTCATTTTGTACTGAAATAAATTTGGTGTTTTCTGATGGAAAAATATCCTGCTCAACGTCTCCTCGATCATAAGCCACAACGGCGTAATAATATTGTCTCCCGTTCTCAACATCATTATCGACATAAGTGTGTCTTAAACCGGTATCGGACCCCAGATTAAATGTAAATCCCTCTGCCTGTTGGTATAAATCAGAGCTGGGTTCAAAAATACCTGTAATACCGTTCTTTTTATCGTATTGAGCAATTGGTTTATATCCGGTGACCACGCCATTGATATTAGTTACAACATGCGCATCCTCAAAATCCGGATCACTGGCTTTATATATTTTATAACCCTCGAAATCCATCTCTTTGGTGACCGGATCGACACTTTCTTCGGATATCCGATCCCAATATAGAGTCACCTTTCCATCGCCGGGGACGGCGCGTACAGTCGGTTTATCGGGTGGCTGTGGAAAACGATAATCGCTGTTATAAATCTTCTGCACTGTTTCACGATTCTTCAACAAGTCACTAATATCATTTCCATATACCAAAGCCAGAGAAAATCGCTCGGTCTTTCCAGCAGGTAACGGAAAATAGGCGGAACC
>QNCV01000157.1 GCA_003645845.1 Fidelibacterota bacterium
AGAAGAGGACTATGCGAAACTGATCTACACCGGCGAAGTGAATAAAAAGGGTTCCTCAGCCGCCCAGTTTTTGGAAATCGGGATCGGCGCCCGGGCTCTGTCAATGGGCAGCGCCTTTACGGCTATCGCCAATGATGCGACCGCTCTGTATTGGAATCCGGCCGGCATAACGCAACTCAGTCAGGCAAGTGTATCCGGAACTCATACCGAATGGTTTGCAGATATGTCGCTGGACTATATCGCGGCCCTGGTGCCGGTGGGCAACGGACAACAGATCGGCGTCAGTCTGTCCGTTTTTAACGCCGTTGAAAAGCAGATTGTGCGAACTGTTGCTTATCCTCAGGGAACCGGTGAATATTACAGCGCCGTTGATATAGCCCTGGCTCTGAGTTATGGCTTAAAAATTACCGACCGCTTTGCCTGCGGTTTGACGGGTAAATATATCCGTCAGCAGATCTGGCACGAAATCTCTTCGGGGTATGCGGTGGATATAGGCTTGTTGTACATGACTCGGCTCAAAGGTTTAAATCTGGGTGCCAGTATTTCCAATTTTGGAACTGATATGCGCCTGGCTGGCCGGGATTTACGGCGTGCCCACGATGAAGACCCGGTTCACTATTCCAACGACAAACTGAATACGATGCTGGAAACCGACGCATTCCCCTTGCCGCTGCTGTTCCGTTTTGGCCTGGCATACAGTTTTTCGCCCTTGAAATACAACGATGTAACTCTGGCAGTGGACCTGTTGCATCCCAGTAATAATGTAGAATACCTGAATGTGGGCCTGGAATATTTACTGGGTAAAATCCTGTATCTGCGTATCGGTTACGAATCTCTTTTTGATCCGGAAGCGGAAAACGGGTTAAGTTATGGCGCCGGCATCAACTACCGTCTGCTGCAGCGGACAGCAATTAATTTCGATTATGCCTATGTGGACTGGGGTCGGCTATCTTTTGTGCAGCACTTTACAATCGGATTGACATTTTGAATTTAACTTATAAAAAATTATAATCTATTGGAGGTCTTATGAAAATCAGAAATGTTACAATATTCAGCCTGTGCGTAATGCTGCTGATCATTGTGCTGCTGCCCGTCTCGGCTTCGGCTCAGTGGGGCAAAGCGCTGCATTACAAATGGTGGGAGCATGATCGCTTACTGGTGTTACAATCCGTTGATTACTGGCCGGAACACGTGTATCAGGGAACGATAGAATGTTTTTTCAAACTGGATTCGACCCTGCGTTCAGACAACCACGGAAACACCTATACCTACATAATTTCCAAAAACCAGGCCGGCGCCGCCAAAGGTGATTTTGGCATTGCCTGGAAAACGGGCGAGGGCCGGTTGCATTCATGGCTGCAGAACGCCACCAGCACCGCAGCGGTTTACACCAATGAAATTCAGGTCTGGCAACCCCGCTGGTATCACATGGCCGTTACCTGGGATGTGGATGATTCCATGCGCATCTGGATTGACGGCGTTCAGATGGCGGACCGCAAACCCTCCGGTGTTGACGGTTATCCGCCGCTGGACCTTGAAAGCGGCAATATGCCCATTGTCATCGGCAACCAGACAACGGAGCAGATGTCAACCACCTGGGACGGATTCCGGGGTGTGATTGACGAATTCCGTATCTCTAATGTTGTACGCTATACCGAGGATTTTGAAGTACCGACGGAGCCCTTTGAAGCCGATGCCAACACTATGGCGTTGTGGCATTTTGATGAGGGCGAAGGGCTTGTGGCTCACGATGCCGCTTTTGGACTTTTCGACGGTGCTCTCGGTAATGCCGTCAACAGTTATGTGGATGCGCCGCAATGGGTGGATATCGAGTATTCGGAAAAAATCATTATTAATGAAGTGCTGCTTGATGAGAGAGACAATGACGTCAATGGTGATGGAGTCAGCGATATCAAGGATGAGTTCGTGGAACTGACTAATATCTCCAACAAGGCCGTGGACCTGTCCGGCTGGCAGTTGGGTGATGACGATGCCATTACCTTCACTTTTCCCGATGGCTATGCCCTTGGACCAAACCAGTTTGTGACGGTAGTCGGCGGCGGCGATGTCAGCGGTCTGCCCGGCTATGACGCCGATCCGCTGAAGACGGCGGTCTTTTCCGCCGGCGGTTCGATTGGTGACGGTTTAACGGAAACCGGCGAATATATTATTCTGTTATCGAGAATCGGTTATTCCGATTGCTACCTGGCGGTTGGTGACAAAGCCGATGCCGGGGCGCCGACATCGGCGATTGTTGACGGCGTTGACTGGGAATTTGTCAATACAACAGCTGCTGCGGCCGACCAGAAAGCTTCTATTACCCGCAGCCAGGATGCTAATACGGAAGCGGAAGACCCCTTTGTGGTTCACAGTGAGGTCAGTAGTGCCAAGTTTTCGCCGGGCACGACGATTGACGGCGCGGATTACCTGTCCTATGTTGTGACAATGAGCATGAATCCGGAAGGCGTCGGAACTCTGGAAGTTGACACCGTAATGGCCCGCTACGAATACAATCAGGTGGTGACATTTACCGCGATGCCGATTTACGGCGAGGGACACGCTTTTGGGTACTGGACGACCAGTGACGAGGGTTTTTCGAGCAAATTGAATCCTCTGACCATGTCGATCAATAAACCGCAAAATGTTGTCGCCCACTTTGTGCCCCGGATTCAGATTACCCCGCGGGTCGTTATCAACGAAGTCAATTTTGATGTTTACAAAGATGCGAATGGTGACGGGATCATTGAATCCAACCAGGATGAGTTTGTCGAGATCATTAATATATCCCCTGAAGATGTGGACCTGACCGGCTGGCGTCTGGGAGACGATGAGGAACTGTCCTTTACATTTCCCGATGGATATGTTATTAAATCAGGTCAGATCGTGACTGTTTTTTCCGGCGGAAACATCACCAATGTTCCCGGTTTCAACGTCAATCCCCTTAAATCCAGGGTTTTTGTATCGGATGTCATTGACCGGCTGGGCAACGGTTTGAATAATACAAATGAGGCGATTTTATTGATTTCAGCCGATGGAAGCGAAGATATGTATATCCAGAACAGGGGCCGGCTTTATAAGGGCGATCCCTTTATTAAATCTGCGGAAGGCATTGATTTTGAAATTCGCTTTGATGTACGGGATTCCACCTGGAACAACAATTCCATTACCCTGTATCCCGATGGTGATTTGAGCGAAGACGATCCCTATGTGCAGCATAAGAATGTGGCCCTGAATGATTCCTGTTTTTCTCCCGGTCAGACCGTTGATTTTCAGGATTATATTGTAGTCAATGCCATTGATGATGGTGAATCCGGTTTGCCGCGGTCCTTTGCTCTGCATCAGAATTTTCCGAACCCTTTCAATCCGGAAACCACAATTCGCTTCGATGTTCCTAATCATGCCAGAGTCCGTTTGGTGATTTACGATATTCTTGGTAAGAAGGTCGCGGAACTGGCCGATAAAGAGTTTAATGCCGGTTATTATCAGCTGCGCTGGAATGGACGTGACCGCAACGGCCGGACGGTTCCGGCGGGTGTCTATTTTTACCGGATTCAGACCGATAATTTCACGCAAACCAATAAGATGATTCTGTTGAAGTAAAACGGTTCTTTTATAATATTGATTGTGATTATAGGCGGCTAATTTTTTAGTCGCCTATAATCTTGTTAAATTTGTTACAATATTTTTCAAAGAACGAAATAAATTCTATGTTTGGTAATGAAATGAAATCTCTGTTGTTATCGTTTGTTTTTCTGTTTTCCGCAGCGCTGAATGCCAATGTGCTGTTCCGCTATAATTCCGATCTTGACGCCGATTCACCTGTGCAGTCGCCGGCCGTTCTGAATCGAATAACGGTGCAGGAATATCTGCCGGAAAGTGAAACCGTGGCCCGAGGCCCGGCTGGCTGGGGATTCCTGACGATGAATACAACCCTTTTCGGACAGGATTCAGCTTATATGTATGCGCGGGATACAATCGTTTCCACGTTTCTGAACGACCACGCCTTTTCCGGGGAAGTCTGGTTCAAACCGGCGGATTACAACGGTAACCTGATGAGTGTGATCAATGCGGATGGTGAGGTAATGATCTCTCTGACTTTATCGGAGGGCAAACTGAATTTTAAACGCAATCTGCAGAATCACGTGTTCGAGATTCAGGTCGCCGACAGCTGTCTTCTGAACGAATGGTATTATGTTCACTGGATCAGCGGCACCGAAGTGGACACAATTTATCAGAAACTCTATTTGAACCAACGTCTGATTGCCGATGAACGGCAGGCGGTTATGCATTATCCCCTGGGCTTTGAAATTCTGGAGGGATGTCTGAAAATCGGATTTGACGATTCGCAGCCAAACAGCGCTTACCACGGAGAAATATATGCGGTGGAGCTAAAAAGCAATAATTTCGGAGACGCCTATAATAACGCTTATTACACCATGGACGGCAGCGCCTATTTCGGCATACCTGCTTATCGCTATTATGCTGCCGGTTCCGATATCAGGCAAAAGCTGATCCGGTCCAGCCAGGTGCCGGTTGTAAACACTATTTTTGTTCCCTATTCAAATGACGGCTATATCCCGCAGGGTCTGACGAATTCCTATGAGGATGATGAATTCACGGGCGACAGCGGCATGGTATATATTTCTTTGTATCACCGGGAGATTGACGGAACCACCGGCAATCAGCGTTCCATCATTGTGGAACTTGATCCGTTGAACGGTTATCAGGTCCGGCGCTGTTTCCGTTTGAACGCTGCTCTGGAAACCGCCCATGTGCCTGCAATGGCTTACCGGAACGGAAACATAATTCTGACCGATGGCGGTATCGGGTATAAGTTCGAATTGCCGGAATACAACGGCGAAAAATATCAAACCCTGAACTATGTCCGGTCGGTCAGCATGTATTCTTCCACCGCTACCTACTATTCCGATTCCATCTGGTGCTGTACCAAATTTGCCCAGTCAACCAGTGAAACCGCCTATCTTGCCGGATACCCGATTGATAGTCTTGGTAATGTCAGCAACACTGCGGCACCGAAATACTATATGATGCCCATGTACGTCCAGGGAGCGGCCTGGACACGGTTTCAGGGCCAGGATTACCTCTTTGTTGCCTCAAGTTACGGGGACCGGGATTCAAAACTGTACCGCTATTCGCGGAAGAATCTCTCCCGCTGGTTTCTGGCTGAACCGGATACGATTTTCTATCTGCCGGCGGGGCTGGAGGACGTGACATTTACCAAAGAAGGTAATCTGATGACGTCATCAGAATCTTCGGCGATGTACTATTCCAGCCGTGCATCCAATCCCTGGTCGCAGTTTTTCCCCTTTATTTTTGAGATTCCCAGGGAAGTTCTGTTTGTCGATATAATCAACGGCAGCACCGGTGTGCGTCCGGAAAATCACGGCGCTCTTCTCAGAAAATTTGAACTGTCCACCTACCCCAATCCCTTTAACAGTCAATTGACTATCCGGTATCAGATTGAACCGGAAGCGGCCTGCCACATAAATATTTTTGACCTTGCCGGCCGTATGATAGATTCTTTTGCAAAACGTGCCGCCGGCAGTTCCACTGTCAATTTTTCATGGAATGCCGCCGAGCTGTCTTCGGGGGTGTATGTTGTTCAGTTGGTTGTGAATAATGTTCCGACCCATTCGCGTAAAGTGGTTTTGCTGAAATGAAAATTAAATCTCAATTCCTGATCGCATTAGCGCTGTTTCTGGTATTGTTGAGCGCTGGCTGTAGTAAACGGAATCTGCAACCGCAATCGCCGGTTCTGGCCCGTGTCGGGGATCAGCTGATTACCGCGCGGAGTTTTACCGAGAGCTACAGCTTCGGACCTTCCATGTTAAAAAGTGTTTCAGGCGCGAAGGAAAGCTATCTGGAAGCCATGATCAACGAGGAAATTCTGGCGCAAATACCGGAAGTGCAAGCCCTGCGTTCCAAAAGGGTTGTGCAAAAATCCATGCGCCTGCTGCAACAGGAACTACTGGTTGAAAAACTGTTCAATGTAGAAGTTGGCGAAAAGGTCACCGTCACCGAAGATGAAATCCGGGAAGCGATTGTTAAATCCGCTGTCGAGAATAAGGTCAAATATATTTATACCGATGATTATGCCGAAGCTCAAAGATTTGCGGATGAGTTAAACCGCGGCGCTGATTTTGACAGTCTGCTCGCCGGTAAACTCGGCCGGCTTGGTCTGACTCTGGAAAACGGCGAGACCGACTATATCGGTTACGGCGAACTGCATGAACCTTTTAATGAAGTCATCTTTGATCTCGGGCTGAATGAAATTTCGCCGGTCATTGCTTACGATAACGGCTATTACATTATCAAGAAAACCGATTCACGCAGGATGATTATTTCGGAAATGGATTTTGCAAAATACCGTCACCGCTATGAACAGATAATTCGTTATAAAAAAGACAGAATCCGG
>QNCV01000158.1 GCA_003645845.1 Fidelibacterota bacterium
CTGCACACATTTATCAAACTCAATCCCACATTACTGGGAAAAGAAAGAATCCGCAACATTCTGAAACAACTGAATTTTGACACCAATGTGCCCGATGCGGCCTTTGAGCATGACATTACCTACGACGCCGCCCAGAATGTTATTCGTTCATTGCAGCAAATCGCAAGGACCAATAATCTGTTTTTTGGCGTCAAACTGACCAATACGCTGGAATCGCTGAACCACAAGCAGGTTTTCAGCGATGAAGCCATGTACATGAGCGGCAAGGCGCTGCATCCGATCAGCATCAATGTAGCGCGCATTGTGCGCAATGATTTTCCCGATTTGCCGATTTCATTCTGTGCGGGTGTAAATGCTCTGAATATTGCCGATGTGCTGGCTTGTGGACTCAGGCCGGTGACGGTTTGTTCAGACATTCTCAAACCCGGCGGTTATGCGCGTCTGTTGCAATATCCGGAATATATTGAAGCCAATGCGACGCTCCGGAAGACTGATGCGGCTGCATATCTAAATCGATACGCGGATTCGGTTACCAAAAATCAGCTGTATCAGGCCCGGTGGAAAAACATTAAAACCGATCGGATTCTGTCTGAATTCGATTGCATTGCGGCACCCTGTGTGACGACCTGTCCTTCGAATCAGCAGGTTCCCGACTATATGTATTGGACGGCGGAAGGCGATTTGCCGCAAGCCTTTGAAACCATTTTACGCACGAATCCGTTTCCGTCGGTTACGGGGATGGTTTGCGATCATTTGTGTCAGACGAAATGTACCCGAATAAATTATGATAATGCCCTGCTGATCCGGGATGTCAAACGCTATGTTGCGGAAAATGTGATTTATCGGGAGCTGGAAGCGCCGGAAGAAAACGGGAAACATGTCGCGATTATCGGCGCCGGTCCGTCCGGACTTTCCTGTGCTTATTTCCTGAGGCTGGCAGGATTTGCGGTTGATGTTTACGAAACCAAAGCTTTTCCCGGCGGTATGCTGGCGGATGCCATTCCGCTTTTCCGGCTCTCGGAAGAAGCTCTGAATGGGGACATTGAACGAATAAAAACATTGGGTGTGAAAATTCACACCAATGCAAAAATCGATTCCATTGCTTTTGAAAAAATACGTCGGGAATCCGATTATCTGTATATTGCCGTCGGCGCACAAAAGTCGCTGGGAGTCTCAATTCCGGGTGACAATGTCAAAACCGGTCTGCTGGACCCCCTGGAATTTCTGTCAGCAGTCCGACGCGGCCAAGCCATTGAACTGGGTAGAAATATCGTTATTTTGGGTGGCGGCAATACAGCCATGGATGCCGCCAGAACCGCCAGACGTTTGTCCGGCAAAGAGGGACGGGTGTCAATAGTGTATCGTCGAACCCGGCGTGAAATGCCGGCCGATGCCGATGAGGTCGAAGCGGCTTTGGCCGAGGGGATAAAATTAATTGAATTGGCTGCTCCGGCTGAAATTTTATCCGAAAGCGGGAAAGTCACCGCATTACGCTGTTTTAAAATGAAATTGGGGCAACCCGATGAATCGGGACGCGCCCGGCCGGAAAAAATTCCCGGCATTGAATTTACAGTTACAACCGATACAATCATTCCTGCATTCGGCCAGCAGCGTGTAGTGGATTTTGTTGATGAAAAACTGCTGGAAATCAGCAATCAGGACACCCGCGAAACCCAAATTCCCAATGTCTATATTGGCGGTGATGCCTTTCGCGGCGCCGCCACAGTCATCAAGGCCATTGCCGACGGCCGGAAAACGGCTGAGGCGATTATTGAAAAAGCCAATCTTAACAACGGATTTTCACCGTTAAAACCGATTGACAAAAAACTCTCCCATGAAGAATTGCATCTGAAACGCAGCAGGATAACTCCCGGTATCCATCCGGACAATTCAACATTAAGAAATCTTGATTATTTCTCACTTTCCGAGCGTACACTGACGGAATCCGAGGCGGTTGCAGAGTCCAAACGTTGCCTTTACTGCGATCAGTTATGCGATATTTGCGTAACTGTTTGTCCCAACCGCGCCAATGTAAGCTACACGGTGGAACCTTTTGAAATGCGCACCCAGACAGCCGCTTTTAAAAAAGACGAAATTCAAATCTTCGACGATAAGATTTTCAAAATAGAACAAAGCAACCAGGTTTTAAATATTGAGGATTTCTGTAATGAGTGCGGCAATTGCACTACCTTCTGCCCCACTTCCGGCGCACCGTACCGGGACAAACCCAAAGTCGCATTGACGGAAAAAAGTTTTCAGGCCATGGAAAAGGGCTACTTTCTTAATAAAGGCGTTCTTTACTATAAAGAAAACGATGTTGTCAGTTCGCTCAGGGAAAGTGAAAAGGGATTTGTCTTTTTATCACCGGATGTGGACGCCGAATTGGATAGTGCGTTCACAATAAAAACGGTTGAAATTAAAAACCGTGATATCAAATGGAACACCGCCATTGCTATTAAGATGAAAATAATAGGCGATGCGGTTCGGGATTTATACGAGAGGTAAATATGGATATTGTTGCAAAAATTAAGGCCAAAGCCACCGAATATCGTCAATACACGGCCGAATGTCTGGCAGAGATGGTGAAAATTCCCTCCGTCAGCTGTGAAGAGGAAGCCGTTGTTCTGAAAATCAAGGAATTGCTGGAAAATGCCGGTGTCCGGAATGTTCGCATCGACGGACTCGGCAATCTGATTGCCCGGGTTGGAAATGGTCCGAAAATACTGGCCATTGACGCCCACATTGATACGGTGGATACCGGCGATGAATCCCAGTGGGATACGCCGCCCTTTTCCGGTTTGATAAAAGACGGCTGGGTGCATGGCCGCGGGACAGTTGATCAGGAAGGCGGCGCGGCCTCCATGATCGCAGCGGCGCGAATCCTCACCGAGATGAATTATGACGGCGATTATTCCGTTTATTTTACCTTTACCGTCATGGAAGAAGACTGTGACGGAATGTGCTGGGAATATTTGATAAATGAGGAAAACCTGAAGCCCGATTTTGCGGTTATTACTGAGCCCACCAATCTCGGTCTTTATCGCGGGCACCGGGGACGCATGGAAATGGAACTTTGGTACAAAGGCCTCTCTGCTCACGGTTCGGCGCCGGAACGCGGCAGAAATGTCATTTACTCCGGATCAAAGGTTGCCCTGAAAATCGAAGAACTGAATGAGCGGCTGAAAACCGATGAATTTCTCGGCAAAGGCACAATCGCGCCGACACTTTTCCGGACGGTTTCGCCGTCGCTGTGCGCCATTCCCGACCAAGCCAGAATGCACATCGACCGCCGGTTAACCTGGGGCGAAACCAAAGAGAGCGCCGTAGGTGAATTGGAGGCAATCTGCGGCGATGATGTCACGATTGAAGTGCCGGAATACGATCGACCCGGTTACAAAGGCACGGTTTATAAAATTGAGAAGTACTTTCCCACCTGGAAAATAGAGGAGAATCATCCTTTGGTTCAGGCGGGAAAGAAAACGTACAAGAGTTTATTTAACGAAACGCCCCGGATTGATAAGTGGACGTTTTCGACGAATGGGGTTTCTATTTGCGGTCGACATAAAATTCCCTGTATCGGATTTGGACCGGGCAATGAAGTCTATGCTCACGCGCCCAACGAGAAAGTGCCGGTGGAACATCTCGAAAAAGCCGCGGCATTTTATGCGCTTTTACCATTTATTTTAGCCGCAGATGAAACCGGATAGAGCCACAGATTAGCACAGATGAAAACGGATAAAGCCACAGATTAACACAGATGAACACCGATTATATACATAAGGAATTAACAGAAAAAATCATTAAAGGTTTTTATGAGGTTTATAATGATTTGGGGTTTGGTTTTCTTGAATCCGTTTATGAAAAATCACTCAGCCTGGTATTGAATGAATATGGATTAGATGTTAAAAGCCAATACCCAATCATAGTGAATTTCAGAACTAAAATAGTAGGTGAGTTTAGAGCGGACTTAGTTGTAGAAGACAAAATTATTGTTGAATTGAAGGCTGTTAAAACATTACTACCTGAACACGAAGCCCAATTACTCAATTATTTAAAAGCAACCAGATACGAAGTAGGATTGTTACTTAATTTTGGTAATAGGCCTCAGATTAAGCGCCTAATTTTTGATAATAAAAGAAAGATAAGCCATAAAATAACATAGACTACTATCTGTGTTTTCTGTGTTCATCTGTGGCCAAGAAAAGGAGTGAATATGTCTCAGACGTTATTAAGAGGTAGACACCTGATAACATTTCAGGAATGGACTAAAAATGAGATCAACATGGCCCTTGATGTGGCCGGTGATCTGAAACGCCGTTTTGCCACCGGTGAGCCGCACCGTTTACTGCAGGACAAGACCCTGTTTATGATGTTCTTTGAACAATCTACCCGTACCCGTAACTCCATGGAAGCCGGGATGACCCAGCTCGGCGGTCATGCTCACGATCTGACGCCGGACAAGATGCAGCTGTCCCATGGTGAATCGGCCAAGGATACCGCCATGGTGCTGTCCCGGATGGGACACGGCATCGCCTGCCGGAACTGCTTTTACGGAATTGGCAACAATTATCTGCGGGAAATGGCGAAATTCAGTTCGATTCCGGTTCTCTCCCTGCAGGACGACCTCTATCATCCCATGCAGGTGATCGCCGACCTGATGACCATTCAGGAATATTTCGGTAAAAACACAAAGGGGTTGAAAGTCACTGTTTCCTGGGCTTACGCCACTTCCCACGCGAAACCGTTGTCGGTTCCACTGTCACAAATCCTGATGTTTCCGCGCTTTGGAATGGATGTGACGGTTGCTGCACCCAAAGAGTTTCCACTTACGCCGGAGCTGGTCAAAATTGCACAGCAAAATGCCGAAGAGAATGGCGGCAAACTGAATTTTACCGACAATATGGATGAAGGCTTTGAGGGCGCCCAGATCGTCATTCCGAAAAACTGGGGCGGTTTTGCCAATTTCAGTATGGATGAATACAATCGGAATGAAGAAGAATGCCGCAAACAGATGAAGGCTAATCTGGAAAAACATAAAGACTGGATTTGCGATGAACGCCGGATGAAACTGGCGGCGCCGGAAGTGAAATACATGCACGCTCTGCCGGCGGATCGCGGCAACGAAGTCACGGACGCCGTAATTGACGGGCCGGCTTCGATTATTTATGATGAAGCCGAAAACCGCCTGCATACCGCCAAAGCGGTCATGGCGCTGACTATGGGAGGCAGGCCGTAAACCGGAGCAAACGGTGCGAATGCGCCCGCTTGTGAAGATGACAATGCTTGTAACCGCAGTTGAGAAATAATGAATATTTTTGGTAATTGCCCTGACTTTAATACAAAATGTGGTAATAATTGCCTTGACTTTATTACAAGATTGTCTGACAATTGCCTTGACTTTGTTACAATTTAATTAGGTGAATTGCAGTGTTTCAGCGAACGATCATAGCGGAACTAAGACTCTGGGCAAATCAAAAAAAACATAAGCCCCTGATTTTGTGCGGAGCGCGACAAGTGGGGAAGACTGTTGCCGTTAATATGTTTGCCGAAGAATTCGGCCGGTATATATACCTGGATTTACAGAAAGAGGATGATCTGAACATTTTCAGACAACAACTTCCGGTACGGCAGCTGATTCAGATGATTGCTTTAAAGAAAGGCGTCGATTTATCTTCCGGAAAGCGTTTGATATTTATCGATGAAATCCAGAATTCTCCCGAAGCGACCGGGATGTTGCGGTATTTCTATGAGGAACTGCCGGAAACTCACGTGATTGCGGCCGGTTCGCTGCTTGAAATAATGATGGAACGCAAACGTGTATCATTTCCCGTGGGCAGAGTGGAATACCGCTATATGTATCCCCTGACTTTCAGGGAATATTTAAATGCTATGGATAAACATGCGGCGCTGAACTATCTCAACACTGTTCCCGTTCCGCAGCTGGCGCATGAGACTCTTTTAGGTTTGTTTCATACTTTTACTTTAATCGGGGGAATGCCGGAAGTCGTTCAGAAATACAGCGAAATCCAGAATGTGCTTACTCTTAAACCGATATATGAGGGACTGATAACCACTTATCTCAACGATGTTGCCCGCTATGCCCGTTCGGTGACAACCGCCGGTCTTTTACGACACGCAATCGAATCGGCGCCATTGGAAGCCGGTAAGCGTATCAAATTTCAGGGATTTGGAAATTCCGATTATCGTTCGCGGGAAATGAGTGAGGTCTTAAAGACTCTGGAACGGGCAATGCTGTTGAAACTGCTTTATCCGACAACCAGTGTTCAGATTCCGGCTCTGCCTAATTTGAAAAAGTCGCCGCGTCTTCAGTTTCTCGATACGGGATTGTTAAATTATCGCGCCGGTTTGCAGGTTTCGTTTTTCGAGCACGATAATCTTCACAGTTTTTACAGAGGCAAGATTGCAA
>QNCV01000159.1 GCA_003645845.1 Fidelibacterota bacterium
ATTGCCGGTTTGATTCAATCCTGTAATCAAATTATCCAGACCGCGATGCTCAAACTGAATTTTAATCTCACCTTTTTTCACTTTTGCTGAAATCAATTTGATTTCCGAGGGCAGTATTTTAAAAAGGCGGGCAAATTCATCAAGCGTTCCGGCAAATTCGAGCAGTTGCCTGCGGGGATCCAGCTTGCGTGTCAACAACTTTTCCACATAGGGTTTTGCCAGAGTGATCATGTCAAATTGCGGATCCAGAGCCCGACCGACACTTTCCTCCGTAATCAGGGCTTTGCCCATCAAGGTTAATTCAGCAGGTAAACGGATATGATAGTTTCGCATAAGGGCAATCATCTCATTAAGGATTTTCCCCACATCGAGTTGATACAGAGGCACCTGATAGTAGCGATCAAGGAAATCAGACAAATCCACTTTCAAATTCCGGATATCCAGTACATTTTCCAAAACACCAAGATCGTCGAGGACGTTGATGATCTTTTTAACATCTTTTTTTACAAATGCCGTGAGCAAAGCCCCCACGGCTTCCATTTCCTCATTATCGAGGCTGCCGACCATTCCAAAATCCAATGGAGCAATAACATTGTTGGGTAAAACAAAAATATTCCCGGGGTGCGGATCGGCATGAAAAAAGCCGTACTCGAAAATTTGCTTCAATATCGCCTGCGCGCCGTTGATGGCAATTTGTTTTCTATCCAAACCGGCAGATTCCATCTCATCGATATTCGAAATCTTTTTCCCGTCAATATACTCCATCGTCAATATCCGATCGGTTGTCAATTCCCAATAAACCTTCGGTATATAGACGGTTTCATCATCGGAGAAATTTTTATAAAAACGCTCAATATTCTGGCCTTCTCGATAAAAATCCAGCTCGCGCTGAATCGTTTTCGAAAATTCACTGACGATTCTGCATGGAGAAAATAGATGACTTTCCCGGACGTTCTTTTCAATCAATTTCGCTAAATCAGACAGAATACGCAGATCGGTATTAATCACGTTCTGAATATTCGGACGCTGAATCTTAACTACAACCTGTTCCCGGTTTTTGGTCATCGCCCGATGGACCTGGGAAATTGAGGCCGACGCTATCGGTGTCGTATCAAAAAATGCGAATATATGTTCCACCTTTTTGCCTAATTGTGTTTCAACTTCCTTTTTGGCCTGTTCGCCGGGAAAAGGCGGAACTTCGTCCTGTAGTTTTTTAAATTCACCAATAATATTCTCAGATAACAGGTCGGGACGCACACTCAGTATCTGTCCTAATTTAACAAAGGTCGGCCCCAGCTCTTCAAAAGCCATGCGCAGACGCGCGGCTGTCGATATTTTTTCGTATCGACTTTTCTTGATATTTTTGTATTTCACTGCCTGAATGAACAAATCGAGATTGAGCCGGCTGATAATATCCCCAAACCCGTATCGGACAAATACAGATATTATCTGGTGATATCGTTTGATATTGCGAAAATTGTTAGTTATTCTCATGGACGGCATTCAAAAGGACTTTCAATAGCGGTTCATAGATGGGAAGATTATTGATTCTTCAGATCATCGATCTTTTTTTCTAATCTCTCAATATCCTTACGAGTGGGAAGATCAAATTTTTCAATGGTTTTTTTAACTATAGAAGTCACTTTTTCATCGAGCACCTTTTCCTGCTCTTGTGCTTTCAATAAGAAATCACGAATAGCTTTAGATCGTTCACCTTCCGTCAATTCGCCCTTTTTAATTAGTTCATCGACAATTTGCTCGACTTTCTCTTTGGTGATAGTAACGGTTCCCAGGCCCATTAGTACCGCCTTTTTAAATAAATCCAACATTGTCAGTTTCTCCTTTGTTAGTAATTATAACAAAAATTATTTTTGTAATGTTTTCAAAACTTTTATTGCTTCTCTATATCCGATTTCAATAATATCTTCTGCCCGGTTAAACTCGTACAAATTGATATTGCTGACGTCCGGCTCGATGACCAAATCGGGTTTATAGAGCTCTATTTGAAGCTGAGCAATAGCATCCTGTGCTATTCGTACTGTGTTTTCTAACATGCGAGTTATTTGGGGCGGTTCACTATCCCCGACAAAGATTGTATCTTCTGTTTTATTTTCTGAAATTTTCAGAAATTCCGAAATTTTGCGACTAAGATTATCGGTTGTTGATAATTTCATTCTTTCCCGATCAGGATCTGTAATTTCAATAAATTCCTTCTCATCGGATAATAGATCGCTAAAAATTACCAGAACGGCAATAATATGTTCTGCACCCATTTCACGGACAACATCTATCGGTACCGGGTTTACAACACCGCCATCAACCAAAAATGCTTCCTTATATTGTAGGGGTGTAAAGACAATTGGTACCGAAATACTTGCCCTGACCGCTTCGGCAAGACTCCCCTTATTGATTACATATAATTTTCCGGTTTTAATATCTGTCGCCGTTGCCGCAAAAGGAATGGGCAGATCTTCGATATTTTTATCACCATACAATGTGTATAAAAATTTTTTAACTTTATTACCTTTAATTAATCCAGGCTGAAAAAGCCTGGGATCGAATAACTTTGCAAAATTCAAATCTGTGTTTGTAACAATTTTTTCAAGAGTGTCAATCGGTATCCCGGAGGCATAGGCTGCGCCTATTAATGCGCCCATACTGCTTCCGGCAATGTAATCAATCTGGATTCCGGCTTCTTCCAACGCTTTGATAGCGCCGATATGGGCAAGTCCCTTTGCTGCTCCTCCGCTAAGCGCCAAACCGATTTTGAGATTACTATTTTTTAACTCTTCAACACTAAGATTGACATTGTGCGTTTCGGGAGACCTCTTTATTGCGTTTTGAGCCGCATCTTGAGAATGGGTATTTATCGTAAAGACAGAACACACAAGCAACAAGATCAAACATTGAAAACGACAGAAAGAATAACTATTTGAATGTCTAATATTCACATTAATACCTTTCATTCTTATTTAAAAAATCACTGATCTCTTCTTCGGCCATCTTGCAAATTTTCTTCCTTGATAAATATTTTGAATAGACTTCGTAATATGATATTTGAGGTAGAACATGATAAGATACTTCAATAGATTTAAGCCGGATTACATTTAGAATATGATGAAATAAACTACCGGAATAGTTATGATAGACAACTCGATTTATATTATCTTCAGTGGGGGTCTTATTATTGATTGTTTCGATTTGAATCACTACCGGAGCAATATTTTTCTTCGCCATAAATGCTAAATCGAAAAATGATGATTTAAATTTCCGAAGCGTATATCCATCTCCGGTACCGCCCTCCGGAAAAAAGGCAATATTTAAATTTGTCCGGTTCAAGATAATAGCCGCTCTTTCCAGCACAATCGGAATCGATCGTTTATTTTTTCTATCAACAAATACAAATCCCATCAACATCATTATTTTACCGATAAACGGCAATTGCATTACATCGACATTTGAGATTACAATGCACGGCGATAAGGCCATTAGCACCAAAGAATCGATGTACCCCCAATGATTTGAAACGATAATGGCATTTGTGATATCAACGTTGCCTGTTTTATTAATTTTCACTCCTGCCAAAAACAACAGATACCGGGAAAGCGGGCGAAGAATATATTTTGTATTGATTTTAATATAAAACCATTTGCTCGTGAATAATAACACCAGTCTAAGTACTAAACTCAGGACAATACCAAGGGTAAAAAAGATCAGCAGGCTCATTATTTTAAAAGAAGCAGATATAATCACGATTAATTTTTTGGTAATTTTCAACCGCTTCGGTTTTATGGTCGATATTATTGCAAAAATATTATTTACATATTCCATACAACATAATATCTGTCAACAAATTAATATCATCATCAGAGACTTCTGACTCTTCACTGGTGAACAATGCAAATTCTAATCCTCGTAATGCCATCACCATGACATTAGCAACATCATTTATTTTCATAACGGAAAACACTTTTTTATCCACACCATAACGCAATAAGGCCGCAAGAGTTTGAAGTTCATTCTCAGAAAATTCTTGTCTGAATTTTTTAACACTTGAATAGTGTTCAAGGTAATCATCAGACAATGCTGAATATGTATTAGCGAGGACGTTCAAGTATTTTATTCTCGTTATAATATAAGATCGGAGTTTTTCCTGCGGAGTTTTTGCATTTTCCAAGGCGTCATTAAGTTTATCCTTTAAGATTCGTGATTCTTCTTTGATTACCTCGGCAAAAATTTGTTCTTTGCTGCTAAAATAGTGATAAAGCGTCGCTTTCCCCATCCGGGTGGCTTTTGCAATTTCATCCATCGTCGTTTTATTAAGACCGAACCGCGAAAATATCTTCCTGGCCATATCAAGAATCGTCTGCCTCTTTTGCTCCCTTTTACTCATAGTATTATTCATTTCTGATTTTCGACTAATATTTATATTCAGTCGAATATTACTCTAATTATCTACAAATGTCAAGTTTTTTAAGCGACCTCCTTGCTGCGGTGTTATGACAAATGGAAATCCCACGTCCGGAATAGGGTTATTGACAGGTTTTTTTAAAGATTCCGTAATTATCTATCAGGAAATGATTTTCCCAAACCGGTTCCAGCGCACAATTTTTGGAAAGCGATAAAGCGGCATCTCTTTATTGATCGAAAGCCAGACAATTATTGCCCGGCCAACAACCAGATTATAGGGAACAAAGCCCCAAAATCGACTGTCGTAACTGTTATCCCGGTTATCTCCCATCATAAAATAGTGGTCCTGCTCCACCACGTAATAATCCCTGGGAATTTCATCGATGACCAGTTTGCCATCCTGAACATAAAAACTATGATTCGCCAGTTCCACAACGTTTTTCAGTAATTGCGTCGGATATTCTCCAAGTCGCAATGTATCGCCTTCTTTCGGAACATAGACAGGGCCGAAATTATCCTCATTGCCGGAGCCTTTGGGAAATATCTGGTAATTTTCCCAGTATTCGGAATAGGTTGTCGGACGGGTAAACTTGGAATGTTCCGGGTTGGGAAATTCGACATCGTCGACAAACACTTGCTTATGCTTTACTTCAATCGTCTGACCCGGGCCGGCGATACAGCGTTTGACATAGTGAACATGCTGGTCGAGAGGAAATTTGAAAATAACAACATCGCCCTGCTCCGGTTTTTTTATAGACGGTAATCGAAACCACGGCACTTTGAATCCGATTCTTGTATAGGGAATCCCGATCCAGTCCGGCGTCCGGGAACCATAGATAAAATTATTTCCGAACAGAAAATCACCGGTCATAATCGTATTTTCCATACTGCCGGTGGGTACATGATAAGAAGCGACGATTGTCTGCTTGATACCCAGTGCGATTAAGATAATTAATATCCAGGATTTAATCTCCCGCTTTGCCCGTGGACTTATCCAGGGTTTATCATTTGGCTTACTCATTTTTTCCTCATTTTTACGATTTTGACAATCTTTATACAAGACAGATTGAAAAATGTTCACTCAAGATTTCGGAATCAGGCATAAAAATACGAGCGGCTCGGTGCCATTATTTACGAACTGGTGAACTTCATTCGGTGTAACCAAAATTACATTTTGCTTTTCGATGGCAACTTCGTTTTTATCATTGCGCGCAATTCCCCGTCCTGAGACGATATAGACCTCATGTTCATAATCATGGGTATGATAAAAGGTGTAGCCGCCGGGTTGAACCGTAAACTGACGCATGATAAAATTCGGCACACCATCATCGGGTCCCAGGAGAACCTGCTTCTCAACATCTTTGACTCCGTCATCGATAACCTTAACTTTTGAAACCGATTCTACCTTTTTTATAATCATTTCTGATCTCCTCTGCATAGGATAAAATTGTGTAAATAATCGAATCGCTGACAAACCAGCCGGCGGGTGTTAATTTAAACGTATTGCCATCGAATATCCAGTATTCTTCACTGATTTTCATTTCTTCCAATTTTCGGACAATCCGCTTGAAATCGAGATGAAAAATATTTTCAAATTGGCTGCGTGACAAGCCATCGCTTGTTCTCAATCGCAGAAACAGTTGCTCTATTTCACGGTCCTGCTCTGTCAAATTTTCGCTGTTTTCAATCGCGCTGATCCGATTATTAATCCGTTCAATATATTTTTCCACCGAGCGAACATTCCACCAACGTGAATGACCGTCAAAGGAATGCGCCGAAGGTCCGTACCCTAAATACACTCCGCCTTCCCAATAAGCCCGATTATGGCGGGACTCACAACCCGGCTTGGCCCAGTTTGAAATCTCGTAATGATGAAAACCCCGCTCCGCCAGTATTCGGCAGGCTTTCAGATAAAACTGTTTTTCAATTTCAACATCAAGCGCCTGTATCTTTCCCTGCTTCAGCATGTGGGATAATTCTGTCCCTTCTTCATA
>QNCV01000160.1 GCA_003645845.1 Fidelibacterota bacterium
AAAGTCTCCTTTTGCGACTTGTCCGGATAGCCTGCTTCTCCTCGCTATCCGGTTTTGCTTTTACAGAGAATTACCTTTAAAATTGTGATTGCCTCCCCTATATTTAACAGGTTGAACAAGCGAAAGGCCCCGTGAAAACAAGATTTAAACACTATAAAAACACAATCTCAAGCAGAACCCTGATATCGGTTTTCATCATTCTGTTCCTGATTCTCAGCGCTTCCGCGGTTATTGATTATCTTTCACGCCGGAAAACTGTTATTGATAACATGACCCACTATACCCAATTGCTGGCAAATACAATCCGAAAATCTACCGCAAATTCCATATACAGTTATAATTTGATGGAGCATTACATCGAAAGCAGACTCATTTCCAATTTGAAACTGCTCAATAACCTTGAAACAACCAGAACATTGGACAATGAATATCTGAAACGTTTTGCGGCGGAAGCTTTTATTTTCCACATAAATGTTTATAATCAGATGGGTGAACGAGAATACTCCAGCCACAGCGATCGTCAATGCGCTAATATTCAAAAATTGATCGAACCAATCCTCAGGTCGCAAGAAAGCAAATTAATACTGGGAATTCAGTCTTTAAAAAACCAGGATGTCAAAATCCATCCTATTGCAATATCACGAAAAAAAGGCGGCGCTATCGTTGGATCGATTAAAGCCCGAAAATTATCTTCTATCCAGAGGTATGTCGGCATTGAAAAATATTTAAACTCAATCGCATCGGATTCCTCAATAATCTATATTGCTGTCCAGGATTCCAGCGGCATCACGTCCGGAACGAAAAATCTGGATTCAATCTCAGGATTTGCTTCCGATAAACTAATCAGGGATGTTTATAGAGACAATCAATTTCACTGGAGAATCACAAAAATTAATAATATTAAGATTTTTGAAGCGCTACTGCCGCTATATGTTGCTGATAGATTCTACGGAATTATCCGCATCGGTCTCGATTATTCACCGGTTGCCAACATGCAAAAAATCGCTATTCGCCAGGTATTGATCCGTCTTTTTGTTCTGCTGATTATCAGCTTTATCCTGTTTTCCTATTCGATCTCTATTCAGAATATTCAGATGTTAAAAAATGAAAAAGAGAAGATCACCAACGAGGTTTACAGCCTGCAGCATGATCTCAGACAAAAGGAAAAGATGAGCGCCGTCGGCGAACTGGCCGCCGGGATCGCCCACGAGATCCGCAACCCCCTCGGAGCAATATCCATGACCGTGCAGCGCCTGTCCCGGGAGTTCCGACCGGAAAAAGACACCGATGAATGGAAGCACCTGCTGAACATTATCCACAAAGAAATCGATCATATCGGAAACTCCATTAAAAATCTGTTGCAATTTTCCAAACCGACGCCCCTGCAACGCTCTCAACACCGGATTGATGAAATTATTATGAAAATCATCAGTCTGTATAAAAGTAAGGCCGAGGAGGCCGGAATCAAATTAAAACAGAACGGCTTGGTGGCAACGGAAGCCTTTATCGATCCGGTGAAAATTGAGGATTGCCTTGTCAATCTTCTGGAAAATGCGCTGGCGGCCACTCCTGCAGGCGGAAGCATCGAATTCGGATTAAAACAGCAACAGCAGACAATTGTCATTACACTGAAAGACACGGGCATCGGTATCCCGGAAGAAAACCTTTCAAAAATTTTTAATCTCTATTATACAACAAAACCAAACGGAACCGGCCTCGGATTGGCGCACGCCCAACAGATCATTTCGGAACACGGCGGCATAATTCACGTCCACAGCCGGGAAAACGAAGGGACGACGTTCACGATCACACTCCCGGGAAAATGATCATGTCAAAATCATTGAACTTAGCAATCTTATTAATCGACGATGACACCTCTCATCGCGAAATTCTGAGCGGCTTTCTTAAAAAGATCGGCTGTCAGGTCAATAGTTATCCCTCAGGGGAAGAGGGTATCTCGGCGCTGAAAAACCGATATGCCGATGTGGTCATCAGTGATTTCCGTATGCCCGGAATGAATGGATTGGAGGTCCTTAAACAGGTCAAAGAGATAAATTCCGAAATTCAGGTGATAATCCTGACGGCCTACGGAACCATTGAAGATTCCGTGGAGGCCATGAAAATGGGCGCCTGGGATTATCTGTCCAAACCGGTTGATCTGGACGAACTCGAATGCAAACTGAAGAAAATCAGCGAACATAAAATCCTGAAGAAAGAAAATGAGATTCTGCATTTACAGCTGCCCGGGGAATCCGTTGTATCGGATATTGTTTATAAAAGCAAACTGATGGATAAGGTGCTTAATCTCGTCGCCCGGGTCAGTAACAGCCAATCGGCGATTCTGATTCTGGGTGAAAGCGGTACCGGCAAAGAGATGATCGCTAAGGCCATTCATCAGACATCTCCCCGGAAAGATGGTCCTTTCGTTGTCACAAATTGCGCGGCTATTCCGGAAACACTGTTTGAAAGCGAGCTCTTCGGCCGGGAAAAAGGAGCCTATACCGGCGCCCATGAGAGTTTCAAAGGACGTTTTGAAATTGCTGACGGCGGCACACTCTTTCTGGACGAGGTCGCCGACATCCCCTATAACATTCAGGTCAAATTGCTGCGCTTCATTCAGGAAAAGGAATTTCAACGCTTGGGATCGACCCAGGTAATCCGAGCGGATGTCCGGATCATTTCCGCTACCAATATCGATATTGAAAAACTGGTGAATGATGGTAAATTTCGCTCGGACCTCTTTTTCCGCCTGAATGTCATCCCGATTCATGTTCCCCCGTTACGTGACCGCCGTGAAGATATACCCCTCCTGGTAAACCATTTTATCGAGAAACATGCCAAAATCAATAAGCGTAATATAAAAGAGATCTCATCGGAAGGTCTGGATTCGCTGATGCGTTACGATTACCCCGGCAATGTACGGGAGCTGGAAAATATCATCGAGCGGGCCGTTATTCTTGCCCGGGGTTCCATCATAACCCGCGAAGACCTGCCCCTCGGAAGGTCACTAAATATCAGCGCCTCCCTTTCCGAAACACTACCGGACCAGGTAGAAAAACTGGAAAAATCGTTAATCAGGATAGCACTTCAGCAATCTAATGGAATCCAGGCCAGGGCCGCGGAGATGTTAGGTATTACCGACAGAATGCTGCGGTATAAAATCAAAAAATACCAGTTACTATAATCCGTTTTTTGTTCCAAGCCACTGGAAAAAGATACGAATTTTCTAATGAAACACTTTTTTTACCTTTTTAACGAAGTGGAAAAAAACAAACAAGCGAGGAATTATGAAAATAATTAACAGTACTCCGAAGGAAATGGTATTTATTAGTCTGTTTATTTCCGTGTTTATATACAACTCTACATTCGGACAAACCGATACGTTATCCAGAAAGTTTTCAACGCCGGATATAAGAAGAGTAAGGAAAGAATTACCGAAACCGGTACGTGGTCGGAGCCGTCAGGGACGTCAGATGGTTCCACCAAAAGAGCGAGTATCAAAAAAACCTGAAAAAATACAGTATGGTCTTACAATTGTCGATGATACAGAATTAAGAGTGGGTGCCGACACGAATTCACAGATTACCAAAATATTACCATTTGCGACACCATTTCAGGTTCTTGAGGAAAAACATATTCGTGTTAATAATAAACGCAAGACATGGTATCGGGTCACAACAATAAATAAAAAAAATACCGGATGGATATATAGTCGTAAAGGACGCATCGGAACCTCAAAAGCAGATAGTTTATCTGAAGATGACTATCCGGGCCTCTGTTATGCTGTTGCTTGCCGATCCTTTTGGGGATACAGGGACTATACTGCGGCCGAGCGATTGTATTTTGATATTTTGACCCGCTTTCCCGATCGGCAGATATTTGTCGATGACGAATTGTCAGGCAGGGGGCAGCTCTCATATGCAAAGCATGTTACCCTGCAACGATTGGCAGAATTATCAAAAGCACGGAAACAATTTTCTCAGGCAATTATATATTATGAACAATTATTAATGCAGACAACTACCGGAAAACATGATTCGCTATTGACAAGACGAGCAATCATGATGATTTATAAAAACAACCTGAAAGATACGCTAAAAACGATTGAACTTTGCCATCAGTTTATCCGGGAATTTCCAAATGAATTAGTGATGGGTGATGAATGGAATACCTGGATCGATATTGAGTCTGCGGATATAATTGAGGGGTTTTATTCGGCTTATATCAAAGACATTCGCCAATTGTCTGAAGAAAGTCAAAAAATACTTGCTGAAACATCAAACCCGCCGGTGATTCTGCTGGCTACTCAGGGAAGCATTATTTATCAATTGTATTGTAATAATTCTGAATCCGGAAAAAGAACATTATTGAAAACGCTAAGTCAATATCCTTTGGAAATACGATATTTTTTTAAAACTCCGGTAAACTTTTCGATTGGTCTCTTAGCCGGAGTTGTTGACTGGTTGATTGACAAACAGGGTGATTATAAGACGGCAATTGATTTCGTAAAGGCTGTCAAGGATAGTATTCGGAATCCGGAAATGGAGAATTATTGTGATTTTAAAATCGCTCGCTTGCTGGATGACGGTAATGGGGATCGTGAAACCGTTCTAGCTTCATATGAAAAATCGACTGCACACGGGGTCCGATGGTACGCAACCGATCTGCGAAGAAGAGACATCAATCGTGAAGATATTTTACGGTTCGAAGCAATTAAACGTTATACGCCGGTAGCGGCTAAAGTCACCGAACGAAACACAATCCTGAAACCCGGTCTTAATTCTAATGAAAGTGATTTCGAATTGATTCCCCGAAAGACAGAACTCACCATTTTATACAAAGATGAATCGGTGCATACCATAAATAATAAAATCGGGAATTGGGCAAAAGTCCGTCTTGCGAATGGGAAAGTTGGTTGGGTATTTGATGTTCATCTCTCACCGGTTGTGGAAGTATCGCTTTTTACACCGTCCAAGCCCGGTGAAGAGATTTGGTGTATGAGAGGCAAGGATATTCATCGAAGCAGTGCGATAAATGCTAAAGCGATTAAAAAACCGGCTTTGTTGATGACGCTTCAGAAATTTGGTAACGAAGCTGTATTTTCCGATATTAATAATGACCGGGTATTGGATATTCTCGCTTGTTCGAATAATGGATTAACAGTATTAGACGGACAAACCCAAAAGATTATCTGGCATTTTGAATGTTCTAACGCTTCTGTTCCGTTGATCGTAAAATCGCTGGTTTTCATTATTGCTTATGTAGAAGATAGTGAATATCTCTATGCGCTTGACAGAAAATCGGGAAGACCGAAGTGGAAAATTCAAGCTGGAAAAGCCAAACATGGACTTTCTCCTGCATCACCGGCGATTGATAAAGAAAGTATCTATGTCGGAACACTGGAAGAAGGATTGATGGCTGTAAATATTAAGAATGGCGCTCTTATCTGGAAATATCCGGCTGTATATCCAATTCTAAATGATATAACCATTTTCGATGATTTGGTCTATTTTTTATCGAAGGATAATTTTCAAGGTAATTTTCAACTCTATGCGCTGAAGACGTCAACGGGAAAGCTAGAATGGAAATATGAATTACCATCCAGTAGATATAGTGGACCAGAGGCTGGTGTTTGTATTGAGAACGGCAAACTGTTTTGCAATAGCGGAGATGAATACTTAACTGCTCTGGATGTAAAAACAGGCCGCGTTTTGTGGCAAATTAAGGTAAACGAAAATAATCGTCATAATACAAATTGGGTAAGACCCTCGGTAAATAACGGAAAAGTATATTATGCAACGACGGGGAAAGAACTGCTGGCATTAAATGCCAAAACCGGTAAAATCCTCTGGAAATACAAATATAACCATTCATTATGGGGATGCCCGACCATTGTTGATAATGCTGTTTATATGAGGTCTATCGATGGTGTTGTTCACGCGATTTCATCAAATGATGGTCAACTACTCTGGCAATTTAAAGTAGGCAGTGAAGGGTATGGAGGCTCTTATTCTCCGACAATCGCACAGGGACTCATTTTTATCGGGTCTACCGATAAAAATCTGTATATAATCGGAGAATCGCATTGATTAACTTATAAAAGATGGTATACAACATCTTTTATCATCACAACCCGAAATTTGTCACTTGTATAAAGGCTATGCTATTTTATCCTTAAGAAATTGAACAACATTATCTTTTGATATACGGATCTGAGCCAGTGTGTCCCGATCACGCACGGTTACGGTCCCATCCTCAAGGGTTTGCGAATCCACCGTAATGCCGTAGGGTGTTCCGGCCTCATCCTGACGACGATAGCGTCTTCCGATGGAGCCGCCCTGATCGAAGAAGACATTCATATATTTTTTCAGATCGTGGTAGATATTCAGAGCAA
>QNCV01000161.1 GCA_003645845.1 Fidelibacterota bacterium
ATTTGAAAAAGTCGCCGCGTCTTCAGTTTCTCGATACGGGATTGTTAAATTATCGCGCCGGTTTGCAGGTTTCGTTTTTCGAGCACGATAATCTTCACAGTTTTTACAGAGGCAAGATTGCAAAACACATTGTTTATCAGGAAATAATCGCCTCCGATTGTCTGACCGACCGGAAACCGGTTTTTTGGACCCGGGAAACGAAGCAGTCAAACGCTGAAGTCGATTATTTATTGCCCTATCGGGATATCCTGATTCCCGTCGAGATCAAAGCCGGAAAAAGCGGCGCTTTGAGATCCTTACATCAATTCATGGACCGGGCTGAACATCCCTGGGCAATCCGGCTTTATTCGGACGAGATCAGTGTTGACCGGGTAAAAACAAGCAAGGGTAAATTTTTCCATCTGCTGAATCTGCCTTACTATTTAGCGGGTGAACTCAATGCTTATGCGGAGTGGTTTGTCAATGAGAAGCCATCAATATAAAAGAGTCAGAAAACAGATATGATCAAATTTCACTATCAATGTTCACAATGCGGCCGGAAATTCGACATTACACCCGAGCTGATGCTTTGTCCTGATTGCAGCCGGAACCAGAAACCCGATGAACCGCTGCGGGGTGTTCTTGAAGTTAAACTGAGCGGACGTTTGCACTGCCAACTGAAAGTCTCGGATATGCTGCCGGTGGCCGCGGAATATTTTCCCATGATTCCGGTTGGCAATACGCCGCTCTGGAGATCGGCAGAATTAAACCGGTCTTTAGATTTTCCGAATCTTTATCTGAAAGATGACACCCATAATCTGACGGGTTCATTAAAAGATCGGGCGTCTTATCTGGTCGCGGCTTTTGCCAGGCGTGAAAAAATCAACGAAGTTGTCCTGGCATCTACAGGTAATGCCGGTTCGTCTATGGCCGGAATCGGTGCCGCAGCCGGACTGAATGTGACTCTTTTCCTGCCGGAAACCGCTCCGCAAGCCAAAATGGTCCAGGCGTTACAGTACGGCGCCCGGGTGATTCCGGTGAAGGGCAATTATGACAGGGCCTTCGATTTATCGCTGGAATACAGTCGCAAACACAACCTTCTCAGTCGGAATACCGCCTATAATCCGCTTACCATTGAAGGTAAAAAAACGGTGGCGCTGGAAATCTATCACCAATTGGAAAGGGCTCCTGATTTCATATTTGTTCCCACCGGTGATGGCGTGATTCTTGGTGGTGTATACAAGGGCTTCAGAGATTTGAAGAAGCTGAATATCATCAGTGAAATCCCAACCATCGTTGCGGTTCAGTCGGAAGGAAGTGATGCGATTGCCCGGGCCTTCGAAACCGGAAAGTTTACACCGGTTGCCGCCAAAACCGTGGCCGATTCCATCGCGGTCGACATTCCCAGAAACGGTTATTATGCCTTAAAGCAATTGCAGCAGTATAACGGCCGGTGCTTAACCGTATCCGATGATGCAATTCTGAGTGCGCAAAAAGAGCTGTCGTCCGTTGCCGGATTATTCGCCGAACCTGCCGCAGCGGCGGCCTATGCCGGGTTTTTGAAAATGAAAGCTGAGTTGCCTACTGATTCAACGGTAGTTTTACTGATAACAGGCAGCGGACTGAAAGATATTGATGCTGCAATGACAAAAATCGAATTCCCCTCAAAATCGATCACGTCGCTGGAGGAACTGGAATGAGTATTGACGGCGTAGTTCTGGCAGCCGGATATTCAAAACGGGTCGGTCAATTCAAACCGGCGTTGCTTCTTGACGGAAAGCCGATTCTGGAACGCTGCATTGAAAACATGCAGCCAGTCTGCGACCGAATCATTGTTGTTGGCGGATATAAAATTCGGGAGATTGCCGGATTAATTCAGCATTTACCGGATATTACTCTGGTGGAAAACAAAAATTTCGAAGATGGCATGTTTTCTTCGGTGCAATGTGGAATTCGGGAGGTAACCGGCGACCGGTTTTTCCTGATTCCCGGTGATCAGCCGGTTATAAAAACGGAGACTTTTCAAAGATTACTGGATGATCTTGGAGATATTGTCATTCCAAGATATAAAGGGAAAAAGGGTCATCCGGCGCTGATAGCCGGTCGTTTCATTCCCGAAATTCTGGCAATGCCGCCGACGGCAACTCTGCGGGATTTTATTCACAGTAAAGAGAATGTGATTGTTGACGTTGACGATCCGGGAATCGGTCTGGATGTGGATACTATTGAAGATTTAAAAAAAATTGAACGCTATATCAAAGGGGAAATGCAGTGAAAGAATCCATCAGTAAACCGATTCAGCGTGTCGATGGACCGGCCAAGATCAGCGGTGAAGCGCGGTACATTGGCGATATGCATTTCGAGAACCGGCTTTACGCGAAGACTCTGCGCAGCACACGGGCAAAGGCCCGGATATTGTCTGTTAAAAAACCGCCGTTGCCCCGAAATTATTTTATCGTCGGCAAAGATGATGTGCCCGGCGTAAACCGGATGCGCACGGTAGTGTCCGATCATCCGATTTTTGCAGAAGACACTGTCGAATATATCGGCCAGCCGATTCTGCTGGTGGTTGGCCCGGAGCGGGAAAAGATTTATGACATCATCACGAAAATAAAGGTGGAATATGAAGATCTGCCGGCGCTTTTCACTTTGGAAGATGCGGAGAAAAACAGTGAGGTGTTCACCGATTATCATTATGAGAAAGGCGAACCGCAAAGGGCGTTCGGCGAAGCGGCAACGATTGTTGAAGACGAATTTCGAACCGGCTACCAGGAACACGTTTATCTTGAGCCCCAGGGCATGACGGCGGAATTTCGTGATGACACGATGTTTGTCTACGGTTCGATGCAGTGTCCCTTTTATGCGGAAGGGGCATTGACGGAGGCGCTCGGCTGGCCGGCGGAGCGGATTCGGGTGATTCAAACCGTTACCGGCGGCGCCTTCGGCGGGAAGGAGGAATTTCCGTCGCTGACGGCCTGTCAGGTTGCCGTTGCGGCGCTGAAAACCGGTCGGCCGGTGACCATGATTTACGACCGGGACGAGGATATTATCTGTTCCACGAAACGGCACCCTTCGATTGTGCGTTATAAAGCCGCATTGAACCGGAATCAAGATATAGTCGCACTGGAAATTGATGTGCTGCTTGATGCCGGCGCCTATAACGGTCTTTCACCGGTGGTTTTGCAACGCTCGATGTTTTCAGCGACCGGTGTCTATAATTTTCCCCATTTGAAGGTTCGGGGAAGAAATTTCATGACAAATAATGTTCCCTCCGGCGCCTATCGCGGATTCGGCGCTCCGCAGACGATTTTCGGGACGGAGATGATGCTGCATAACATTGCGCTGAAGTTGGGCATCGATCCGCTGGAATATAAAATGCGCCATGCTCTCAAACGCGGCGATCCGACCTGTACCGGTGGAAAGATCCGGGATATTGTCAAATTGCCGGAAATTGTTAAACGTGTCACCCAGATGTCCGGTTATCATGATAAAAGGAAAAACGGGCAAAAATATCACGGGATCGGCATCTCATTATTCTTGCACGGCTGCGGATTCACCGGAAACGGCGAACAGACAATCGGGAGTAAAATTATTTTGAAAAAAGAGGGTGAAAAAGTCATTCTGAAAGTCTCCAGCACGGAGATGGGACAGGGCGCCGAAACCGTTTTGCGAAAAATTGTGGCGTACACCGTGGACATTCCCTTTGAAAATGTCATTTACGAGTCGGTGGATACCGGAAAGGTGCCCGATTCTGGGCCGACGGTAGCTTCGCGCACCACCATGATCGTCGGCGGGTTGCTGCAACAGGCCGGCCTGGAATTGAAAGACCGCTGGCATGAAGCCGATAAAATCGAGGTGACCCGCACCTATCGTCACCCTGATTATATTGACTGGAATAATGACACGTTTCAGGGTGATGCCTATCCGACTTATTCCTGGGGTGCGAATGTCGCCGAAGTGGAAATCGATCCGGTGACCTATGAAATTGACGTTAAAAAAATCAGCGCTGTTTATGATGTGGGTCTGCCGATTGACGAGACGGCCTTGCGTGGTCAGATGCAGGGTGGTATCGTTCAGGGAATCGGTTGGGCTACCATTGAGGTGATGAAAACCGATGAAGGACGGCTCATTCAGAAAAACCTGACCGATTATAAGGTGCCGACGTCCATGGATGTTCCGGAAGTTGAGTGTGATTTTATCAATAATCCCTATGAGTTCGGGCCTTTTGGCGCCAAGTGTGCCGGCGAGCTACCTTTTGTCGGTTCCCCACCGGCGGTCGCAGCGGCGGTGTCCAATGCCCTTGGAGTTCCCATCCGTTCGATACCCATAACCCCGGAAATGTTAATGGAGATGGATAGCGATGAAAATTGAATTTACTCTGAATAATGAATTCAAAAGTATTAATGTTGATCCGGCGCAGCGGCTGCTGGATTTGCTGCGTGAGGATTTCGGATTGACCAGTGTAAAAGAGGGTTGCGGTGAAGGTGAATGCGGAGCATGTATTGTGCTGATGGACGGCCGGGCGGTGAATTCCTGCCTGATACCCGCCGGAAACATCATCGGAAAATCGATAGTCACACTGGAAGGATTCAGGAAAACGGCTCGTTATAAGATGATCGAAAAATGTTTCCTGGATGCCGGTTCCGTGCAGTGCGGTTTCTGTACGCCGGGCTTTGTAATGGCAACGGAATCGCTGCTTAATGAAAACCCGCACCCCACAGACGAAGAAATCAAAGCCGGGCTTTCGGGAAATCTCTGTCGCTGCACCGGTTATAATATGATAATTGACGGCGTCAAACTGGCGGCAAAACGGGGGAATGGCTTATGGTAAAGGGATTTCGACCGGAGACATTGAAAGAGGCGCTGAAATTACGTGCTCAGTATGACTGTTTGCCAATTGCCGGCGGCACCGATCTGATGGTGCAGAAGGCCCGGGGTTTTGCCCTCAAGCCGGACTTTCGGAAACCCTTATTGTTCATCGGCCATTTACCGGAGTTGCAACGGCTTGAAGTAATCAATCGACAGATACACATCGGTGCGGGAGTAATCCTGACGGACTTGCTGAACAGTGAAACGATTCCCGATATTTTTAAAGAAATATTGGCATTGATGGCTTCGCCGCCTTCCCGGAATCTGGCCAGCATCGGCGGCAATATCTGCAATGCGTCACCGGCCGGAGACACATTGCCCTATTTATATGCGATGGATGCACAGGTGGTCTTACAAAGTACAGATGGCGAGCGCATAATTCCGATTGCCGGATTCATCACCGGCCCGAAACAGACAGATCTGAAAAACAGTGAACTTTTAACGAAGATAATCATTCCACAGACGGAATTTGACATTAATATGTATCGCAAAATCGGTCAGCGCAAGGGCATGAGTCTGACAAAAGCCGCTTTCCTGGGGATGGCAAATGTGGCGGATGGAAAAATTCAGGATATCCGCATTGCCTTTGGTTCGGTTGCGCAAACGGTGGTGCGATCCGGAAAAATTGAACAGAGCATTGTCGGTAAATCGACTAAGGATATTGTAAAAAATATTTCCGAAATTAGCCGGCAATATGCAGCGCTGATTCGGCCGATTGACGATGCGCGTTCATCGGCGGCTTATCGGAAAAAGGTCAGTTTGCGATTACTGGAAGAATTTTTTGTTAGCAACCTTGCGAAGGTTTCGAACCTTCGCAAGGCTCAATCGAAAGGAGACATAGAATGAGTGATTCACAGAAATTTATGAGAAATATCCTGTTATTCGGAGGCATGTGGGGCGTGGCGGAAGCCACACTGGGTTATTTACTGCATTTTTTACCCACCGGAATTTCCGGGATGGTTATGTTTCCAATCGGGTTTTATTTTATGTTCAATGCCTTTAAATCAACCGGGAAAGAGAGTGCGATTTTTATGACGGCAATGGTTGCGGCGGGTCTTAAATGTGTGGATTTGCTTATTCCGGCTAACACATTTCTCAAAGTGAGCAATCCGGCATTGTCGATTATCCTGGAATCGCTGGTGGTTTTCGGATTTGTGACATTTTATCGGGAAAAGCAATACTTTCAGCCGGCTGCTTTAGTGAGTCTTGGCTGGATTTTCCTGTTTATCATAAGTCAGGCGCTGATCTTCAAACCGGCCGAAGGGCTTTACCTGATGCCTGCAATGAAAATGACCGTTTATATTGCATTCAATACGTTTATCAGCGGATTGCTGATCGGGGCATATCTGAAATTCCGGGATGTAAAAATGCTCAACCTGAATATCTCGCACTATTCCTTTATTCAGCCGGGTTTAATTATTATACTGGCCATTATTTGTGAATTGGGAAACTCGCTGATATAGAAACCGGTTGTATTCGTAAACCGCTTGCCGTATATTCTTACCAGTAAGAAAATGGAGTAATGGTGAAAACAATAGC
>QNCV01000162.1 GCA_003645845.1 Fidelibacterota bacterium
CGGTATGCAACACCGGCGTCACGACGGACATCGGACAAGCGCAGTTCATCCACCCAGACTTCACCAAATACGGTATTATCGTAACGGGAAAAGGGATTCGATTGACTATAATCATCGATGGCGTATTTCTGGTTGATGACTCCCATATCGATCCGTTTGACTTTTGAAATAGTCGGGTTGCCCACAACCAGGATTTCCCTGCCGGTGTATTTCCCGTCCTTGACTTCCCGCCAGTGACGCTTCAGAATGCCGCCCTTGCCATCATAAATGATTGAAAACTGCTTTAATCCGACGTCGTTTCCGGGGAAGTCGTCTTCACTGGTGTAACCTTTCAGACCGGTCAGAAAGTTGAGGTCAATCTCGAGATTGTTTCGGGTATCCCAGCCCGGATAAATGGGTTGCCGGTATTCGTAATAATTGTAAATGTTGTTTTCATCGTTTATTACACCGAATTTGATAAAGAATTGCAATGGCGTCTGCTCGCCTTCGGCAAAATAGCGGGTGCGGGTATGGAGCTCATGACCGTTAATAAACATTTTCATCTTTTTATAAGTGATAAAACTGGCGTCTTCGATCAGAACTTTCTTGGCCGCGGCAACTTCGCCGGGACGCAATCCCTGACCGCCGTTAAATCCCATGACCAGCGACTGTTCTTTTAATTGGATTTCGTTGACGGCGTCATATTCTCCCTCAACGCCTTTTGGAGGAGTGTAGGTATCGGGATTATCTTCGGTGTTTAGCACACTTATGCTGAAGACATCGTCCTTTTTCTCAAAGTTGCCGTCAGTTCCGTCGCCGATACCGAGCTCTTCCCATTCATTGCCGACCATTTCGATTTTGGCAATCATGACCGAATCCTCGCGGGTAACCCCGTCAACCCAGATACGGCAGGCCTCGATGGTTTGCCAGCTGATATCACCGTCAGGCGACGCTTTGCGGAATTCGTTCAGGGGAATCCGGTACAGTTTCCAGCCGGTGTACTTACCGTTATCCAGCTGGGTGCGGCCCGCGACGTAATCATCCTCAACCTTATCATTCAGTGAAAAATCAACGGTGAAATAGTCGTTATTCAGATCAACCACGAAATTATTGTTCAGGTCTTCGGAATCAGGCATTTTCCCATAGGCGTCCCCGGCGCTTTCCTCGGTACCGTTTATATACCGGTAATTGGATGAGCCTTCCGTCCATTTCCAGTTGTCGCTGTGAGGATCGGTTTTGCTGCGTTTATACATTAACAGCCTGTCATCCCCGTAAGGGATGGTATCTCCGTAGCTGTTTACAATAAACTCGTCCTCATCGAACAGTCCGTCAATCCCGGTATCTTCGGTTTTTTCTTCCAGCAAACCGTTTCCAAGGGTAAAACTGGCAGCCGGTTTGTCCTCGGTATCCAGGACTTTATTGGGGATGTAATCTTCACTGATGGTGCCCAGGTCCACATGCAACCGGCCGGAATTACCGCGCACCCAGATTTCAAGAAACTTGGTTTTAGACTGATCGTAATAGCTGGTAGGAAAGGCATAGGTAATACCACCCCATGCATCTTCCCGGGACGATTTACCATCGACCACCTCGATCGACCAGTCAGGATCCAGGGTCAGAACCATAATTTCGGTTAGATTATTCTGAGCCTGGGTGCTGACTTGCTTGTTCGGCCAGATGCTGGTGGTTGCCACGCCGCCATAGGGATTGTACCAGAAGAAAAAACCCCGCTGATTTTCCCGCTTACCCAGGGGAACGGATGATGGCGACCAGTAACGCTGCATAATGGGTGGAGAGATAATTCGCTTCGATCCTTCAAAATCATCAATAAAACCGACACCATTTGGATCACCTGTATCTTCATTGCTGAGAGTGTTGGGATTGGGACGAACCTGGGCAATCTCACCCTCAATGCTCAGGGTTGATTTTGCATCGGTCCGAATCAACGGCAGCCAGTTGACCGCCCGGGTCAGAAAATTGAGGTCCTTACTGTACCTTCCGTTAATATCCCAGACGAAGTTGCGCATCGGTTCGTAGCCCACGTCCACCTTATCATCGACAACCGACTGGCTGAAATACAGGGCGGTACCACCGATAAAGGAGTTTTCACCGAAATCATATTGAGCGCGGGCTCCGAGAATGGTTTTTTTATCAAGTTGAAAGAATTGATTCCGCTCATATTTGATATCCAGATTGGCATCGGGATTCATGGCTTCCTTGTTCAGAAGGGTCAGCGTTCCGGTAAAGTAGTCAATTGTGTAATCGACACCCCGTACCAGTGTCTGACTGCCCAGCGTGACCGACTCACTACCGTCGATGACCATCGCTCCAAGGCTGATTACCGAGCTGCGGTTCTCGTATTTACAGAGGATTTTGAATTTGGAATCCTGGGTGATAGCCGTCTGGTTGGTTCGGTTGCTGTCGTACATGGCGGAACAGTTGTAAATTTTGCTTAGATTAGGGTTTTTATCATAGCTATAGCCGGTGGAATCATACTGAAAAGGCCGCAGAAAGGGGAACCATAATTCGCCGGATTGCAGGTTAATGATATTTGGATTATCCAGGTCGACAACATTGTCGGGAGTAGGATTACCGGCTTTGTCCTTGGTATCCAGACCGAATTTCTGTAAGAAGGTTTCCCCGTCACCGGGATCCCGATCAATTTCACCGGTCTCTCCGAACAGATAAACGATACTGAGTTCGAAGCCATCTTTATTGATGCCGTTTGCGCCGAGATAATAGACATTCTTGAATTCGAGATTCCAACAGGGATGGCTGGGTTTATTCTGTTTCGGTTTAATCAGCTTTAAATGAATATCACTTGTGTCGGGTGATTGCCAGTCACCATAAGATTCGATGGTCTGTTTATCAGCGTTGATTGTCCGGTAAACAACGGCAATAATTTCGGACTCCTGAACCGGTGTATTCATACGAATAAAGCCCAGATTCAAATCGGCGCTGTAATCCTGATCGAGAACCAGCCGCTGAAAAATGCGCTGCTCAATTAAGGCGGTGTCCTGGTCGGTATGGTTGGGATCGACATAGGCGTAGCCGTACATACTGCCGGCAACTTCGTTGGTAATGGATTTGTAAACTTCCAGATCGGAAACGACACGGTTCGGGTTAAATGTAAACTGTCCTCCGTTTTCTTGGAATCCCTGATAAAAAGTTTTCCGAAATGTGGTGTCCAGGAAAAAATAGGTGTTCCGTCGGTAGTCAGAATCTTTAATGGACAGGTTCGTTTGCTGGGCTCCGCCATCCACGCTCAGTTTTTCCTTCTTTCCTTTTTCAACACTGGCTATTGTGGTAATGTCGATTGCACCCAACTTCATCAGGGCCTTCAGTCCGAAAAGACCGTTATTTGTACCGGAAAACGTCACATACTGAGTCCCCGGCAGTGACAGAGAGATATTTCCGGCCTCCACTTTTTGAACAATATCGTCCTCATCACCTGTATAAACGATTTTAAGATTATTTTCAAAATCGAAATCCCGCTCACTGTCCTGGTCCACCAAAATACTGATACGATCCCCGATTTTTCCTTCAATGTTCAATTGCTGTTTCTGATCAACGATAAAGGTAGTGGAAGAACCGGCATTATAACCGGTACGGACCTGGGACTGCTTCTGATTCTGCAAACGACCGTTGATGTTGATGTTACCTGATACCCGTAAAGAGACTCGCTGCCCGGCAATATCGGCACCGATAAGTTCCAGCTTCTCAGATCGGGACGCCTGTTTTGCTTCGGCGAAACCCTTAACACATAAATTCTTTAATTCATTTTTCAGATAATTCGATGATTTGCTCCGGAAATAGGAGTCCAGCGCCAATCCGCGGGGAATCCGTCCGGGAATATCGCCGTACTGTTCCGTAAAGATGATATTCTTCCCGCTCAGGTCAAGTTTGGTATCGACTTTTAATTTGCTTGTGTAATTAATTGCCAGAAGCTGTCGGTTGGTTTGGGCAGCATAGGGCGACAGAAGAGAAAGTCCCTGAGGCTGTTCCAGCAGTAGAGAGGCAAAACGATCGGAGAGCCAATCAATTTTAAGCGGAAAGGCCACCCCGTTTGCACCGGCATTCTCCTGCTGGGCCAATGCAAAAGGGCGCAGTAGTATCACTGCAATAAAAAGATATGTATATTTCCTGATACGATCCAGTGTCGCTGCTCCAAAAAAATTTAATATAAGGTTTAATTACTTAAGTAAGTCGTAGCAAATTAAATGGACGACACCTCAGTTTGTTGCAATTAATGATGGCAGTTGTTTTGAGAGCAAATTACACAATCGCATGAACGCCTGACCGCGATGACTTACGGCATTTTTCTCGGCGGGAGTCATCTCGGCCAGAGTTTTACCTTTGGCGGGAATATAGAATACGGGATCATATCCAAACCCTCTCCGACCGCGTCTTTCCGTCAGAATAATTCCATCCAAAACACCCTCTTCATAACAGGTCATATCAGGGTGAACAAAGACGGCAACTGTCCGGAAACGAGCGGTGCGTTTTTCCAATGGCACATGCCGCAGCGATTGAATCAGTTTCTCGACATTGTCATCATAGCTGGCATTTTCTCCGGCGAATCGGGCCGAATAAACTCCGGGGCGACCATCCAATGCATCTACTTCAAGACCGGTATCGTCTGCAAGAGTGGGCATTCCTGAAAATTGTTGCAACATAGATGCCTTTTTAAATGCATTGTCGTAAAGGGTGTTCCCGTCTTCGACAACTTCCGGGGCGCCGGGAACGCTGTCGAGAGTACACAATTCTACGCCGGGTATCCGGAATATAGCCCGAATCTCTTTTATTTTATCCTGATTATTTGATGAAATTAACAATTTCATGATTTATTCATTAATTTAATTACGATCCATTCAAAAACGCCAAAAATGTTAGAGAAAAATCCCGTCAATGTCAAGCGAATTGACGGGGCTTTCTGACGGGAGTCACAACTATTTAGAAGACGGCCGGTCTGCTAATATAAATTCTGGAAAATACTATTAGCGATGACGAACCGAAACAGCGCCGTTTGTAGCAATATCTTGTGCACTTACAGTTCCGTAATACACAATAGAGGATGCGCCACTGGCACTGCCCTTCAAGGTTCCGCCGTCCATTGTAAGTGTAATGCGGCTGGCGCCATTGACCAGAAGGCGTGCATTGACAACCGATGATTCTTTCAAATTGGCGTCAGCAGCGCCATCGCAACGTAAAAACAGATTTTCAATTCTGGAATTATCGGCCTTAATCTCTGCCGCTCCGCTGATTTTTATTTCCATGTCTTCGGTGTCGAAACCATCAATGAAAATCGACGCTCCCTCATTAATCCGTATTCCTGTGAGATCAGGCATTGTAATTGTCGCCCGGAACGGCGATCTTCGATGGCGCCATTTTCTAATATTATCGAGGGTCAGAATATCTCCCCAGGTATGAACATTAACGTCATCTGCCAGTTCTTCGGGGCAGACAACCGATACTCTATAGTTATCACCCTGAATTACCTCAATCTGCCAGGCACCGGAGCATTCAATTGTGTTAAAACCCCTGAGGTCGAAGGTCTTCGAGATTGTATTGCTATCCGAGAAATCTTTGGGTCGTCCGGCGTTTCTGATTATGATTATCCGACTGGCAATAATCAACAGGGAGATTATTAATAAAATCGTGAGTATCGAAATTGATAATATTTTATTGCTTGTTTTCATGTTTTACTCCGTTGCTTGTATAATTTGTACAGTTCATCAAAACTGATTTCCAGCAGATCCATTGTTTTAAAAAACTGAGGAACATGATTGTTGATAAATTCATTTTTCTTCAGTTGCCGGGTTGTTTTTTTAGCGTCTTTGGCAACGAAGTAACCAATACCGCGCCTGTTGTAAATAATGTTTCTTTCCTGCAACCAGGTAAAACTGCGCATTACGGTATTGGGATTGACTTCTGCCGAGACTGCAAGTTCCCTGACAGAGGGAATACGTTCTTCTTCGGCCCACTCTCCAGTCAGGATATATTCACAAATTAAATCAGCGATCTGGAGGTAGATAGCCTGATCATTACCAAAATCCATCCTATACCTCCTTTTCACCAAGCCGGATGTAACTCAGTACCCAGAAATAGGGCGCCAGGAAAAAAATGAGCAGATACTTCAGGATAACAAGCAGAGTTTTTCCAGTATCCTTAAAATATAAAAAATCTGTCACCATTAAATTGTCGGCTGCGTGTAGATGGCTGAAAAAATCATAAAAGACAATCCGAACAACGAGCAGTGAAAACAGACCAATAACGTTAGCCAGAGCAAAAAGCGACAAGCCTGTCTTCATTAAAGCATGACTCTTAAAGTAAATGCTGCCGA
>QNCV01000163.1 GCA_003645845.1 Fidelibacterota bacterium
TGCCCGAAGCACTGTTATGTTTCACATTTTCAGATTTCAATGAAAATAAAAGGAATTAATCAGTGTTTATCTGTGTAAATCTGCGTCTAAGAGTCCAGAACTCCGCATCATTTCATTTTACTGGACAGGCAAGGGATGAGGTTGGATGAAGAACAATGTTCAAAGTATAAAGTTCAAAGTATAAAGTTTAAAGTTCAAAGTGTTTCTGCGGTTTTGCCCGAAGCACTGTTATGTTTCACATTTTCAGATTTCAATGAAAATAAAAGGAATTAATCAGTGTTTATCTGTGTAAATCTGTGGCCGTTATTTCCGTATCGTCCATTGAGCAACTCTGGCTTGACATTTAAAATAAATCAGTGGATATTTAGTAACTATGAAAGAACTAAACTGGTATTATCCCGAGACTCTTGCTGACACCGCAAAATTGGTGCAGCAGAAAAACGTATTTCCCCACGGTGGCGGTACGGGTTTGTTATTGCGAAAACTCTCCGCAGTCGATGGACTGATTGAATTGTCACAACTGCCATTACAGCGCATTAAAATCACAGGTGATTTTATTGAAATCGGCGGTATATGTACCTATGGGGATGTGATTTCGGAATTGATGAAAACCGATCCGGAACATATTCTGGTGAAGTGTCTTCATCATTCCGCCAATACCCCGCTGCGCAACCGGATTACCATCGGCGGCAGTATCGCCATGTTTCCGCCCTGGTCGGATTTGATGGGTGCCCTGATTGCATTGGATGCCGAAGTGAAGCTGCTTGGAAAAAACAGCGGCGATTTTCCCATTTCGGAATATATTAAAGATAAAAATCTTCATTCGGAATCATTAATCACATCTGTAAAAATTCAGAATCTTCCGTGGCGATCGGCGCATTACCGGGAAATTCGCACAAAGAGTGATATGCCGATCTTCAATCATACGGTTTTATTGAAAACAGCAGATGGCAGGATTGACGATAGTCGGTTGATAACTGTTGGAACAGCGTCGAAATTTACCCGACTCTCCGAAGTGGAAGAATACTTAATGAATCGCCGGATTGAAACGATTAATCCGTCGGAAATCGAAAAACGTGTCCGCCTGAAATTTTCCGGTAGCCGGATTGATGATCCGGAATATGTTAATCTCAAGGCCGGTATTGAACTGGGCCGTCTGATTCAGAAAGCGCTGAGGTCGTAATATGAACGGAAAATTTGTTGTAAACGGTAAACAGTATCAATTCAATTTCAATTCTGATGAACGTCTGCTCTTTACACTGCGAAACCACGGGTTTAAAGAAGTTAAAAACGGTTGTCTCGAAGGTGAATGCGGCGCCTGTCTGATTCTGCTTAACGGTAAACCGGTGAACTCCTGCCAGGTGTTTACGGCTTCCGCCATTGGAAAAGATATTAAAACCGTAAAAGGAATCGGGAATTTGCACGAGCCCCATGTCATTCAGGAGGCCTTTGTCGAGGCTGGCGCCGTCCAGTGCGGTTACTGTACACCGGGAATGATTTTAGCCACATATGCTCTTTTACAGAATAAACCGAAGCCATCGGAGTCTGAAATAAAAAACGCCCTGGATGGCAATCTCTGCCGTTGTACCGGGTATGTGAAAATTATCGAAGCGGTAAAGTTGGCTGCGGAAAGACTTAACGGAGTTAAAGAAAATAAGGCGCTTTATGGAGAGAAATAACAATACTACAATACTCTGCGACTCCATTTCTCCAGTTCTCCACTACTCTATTTATCCATCTATTAAGGTGTATCAATTATGACAAAATATAAAACTGTTGGTAAGTCCAAGGTAAAAATCGATTCCCTTTCACTGGCCACAGGCGAGAGCCGGTTCACTGACGATTTTGAATTGAAAAATCCGCTGTACCTCGCGATTTTATATTCACCTCACGCCCATGCGGAGATTCTGAATATTGATGATTCCGCCGCCCGGCAGATGAAAGGTGTCGTTGATGTTTTTCACTATGGGAATGTCAAACCGATTCTGCACACAACAGCCGGTCAGGGATTTCCGGAACCATCGCCCTATGATACGACCCTCTTTGATACGAAAGTCCGTTTTGTGGGCGATCGGGTGGCCATGGTTGCCGCCGAAAGTAGAGAAATAGCCGAAGAGGCAATAAAACACATCACCGTTGATTATAAAATTCTCGAACCGCTTTTTGATCCTGAAAAGGCCATGAATGAAGATGCGCCTCAATTGCACGGTCCGGATCGATTCACGCCCATCGGAGCGAAATATGAACCCGGTAAAAACCTGGCCGCTGAGGTGGAAATCGAATTTGGCGACATTAAAAAAGGGGAAAGGGAAGCGGATTTTGTTCTGGATCATACGTATTATGCTCACTATGGATCCCACTGCGCCCAGGAGCCCCATGCCGCGATTTCCTATTTCGATGAAACGGGAAGACTGGTGATCGTTTGTACAACCCAGGTGCCCTTCCATGTTCGCCGGATTGTCTCGAAAGTCTGTGAATTTCCACTATCTAAAATTAGGGTGGTAAAACCGCGAATCGGCGGTGGTTTTGGCGGTAAGCAGGAAGTTTTTTTGGAACCTCTGGTCGCTTTGACAACGATTCGACATAAACGTCCGGCGAAGATTGTTCTGAATCGCAAGGAGGTATTTCAGAACAGCAGGACCCGGCATCCGGTACGCACCAGACTCCGAACGGGCGTCAAAAAAAACGGTGAAATTACCTTTCTGGAAATGGATTCACTGCTCAATTCCGGGGCTTACGGCACCCACGCGCTGACGGTTTTGTCCAATTGCGGCGCGAAAGTATTACCAATGTTCAACAAAATTGAAAATCTGCATTTTTTGGGACGCTCTGTCTATACGAATCTTCCTGTCGGCGGCGCTTATCGCGGTTATGGCGCAACCCAGGGCTATTTTGCCATGAATCAGCAAATCGATATGATTGCCCGGAAACTGGGTGTCGATCTGCTGGAATTTATCAAGAAAAATCATATTCGTGTCGGTGAAACATCCGGGGTTTTCAGAGCCCTGGGTGAAGGCAAAGAGGGCGTTACCCAATATATCCATTCATGCAAACTGGACGAATGTATCGACATCGGCGCCAGGGAGATCGGCTGGTATGAAAAACGCGGAAAGAAGATTCAAAATGGCGATAAAATCAAAGGACTTGGAATGATGGTTGCCATGCAGGGATCGGGGATTCCCATGGTGGATATGGGCGCTGCATATATGAAGATGAATGACGATGGCTCATTCAATCTGGATATCGGTGCAACGGATATCGGCACCGGTTCCGATACGATATTGGCGCAGATTGCCGCGGAAGTTTTAAGTGTAGACCTGGATAAGATCATTGTCCTCTCATCGGATACGGATCGGACGCCCTTTGATGTGGGCGCTTATGCGTCGTCAACGACCTATGTTTCCGGTGGCGCCGTCAAGAAGTGTGCCGAAAAGATCAGGTCTCAGATTATTAGCGCCGCTTCGGAGATGATGAAAACCGATAAGGAAAATCTGGAATTATGCGACGGAAAAGTAACGGATGGAAAAAACAACAGATTCGTTTCACTCTCCGATGTGGCAGTTTACACACTTTATTCCGAAAACCAGTTTCAAATCCAGGCCGGCGCCTCTCAGATTGTCGAGGAATCGCCGCCGCCGTTCATTGCTCAGTTTGCGGAAGTTGAAGTGGATACAAAGACCGGTAAAGTTGATTTGATTAAGTTTGTCTCCGTCGTGGATTGCGGTCAGGCCATCAATCCGAAATTAGCGGAAGGCCAGATCGAAGGCGCTACGGTAAACGGAATCTGTTATGCCCTAACGGAAGAGTATAAATTTTCGAAAAACGGCAACCTGCTGACAAAACAGTTTCGGGATTACAAAATCTGGTCGGCGGCCGATTTACCGGAAATTAAGACCATTGTGGTGGATTCCCATGAAGAGACCGGACCTTTCGGAGCAAAATCCGTTGGAGAGATCGGTATAAACGGTCCTATGCCGGCCATTGCCAATGCAATTTATGATGCGGTGGGTGTGCGCATGTTCAAAGCGCCCTTTACACCCGCCCGAGTTTATCGGGAAATGCAAAAATCAGGATGTCAACACTACTAAAAAATGCAAAAATTGCCCTGCCCGGTGCGGTCCGGCTCGAATCCCTTGACATTGAAATTGGCAAGGGATTTATCGTCAATATAGGCAAAAATTTACACGGTGAAAACGAGATTGACCTCAGTGGTTGTGAGATTTTTCCCGGAGCCGTTGATCCCCATGTCCATTTTGATGAGCCGGGGTTTACGGAGCGGGAAGATTTTTACCACGGCAGTTGTGCAGCGGCTTCCGGTGGCGTTACAACTGTGATTGATATGCCTTGCACTTCGGTTCCGCCGGTCATCAATCTGGCGAATTTTAAAACGAAATTGAATGTCGTCAGAGATAAATCGGTCATCGACTTCGGATTTTTCGGAGGTGTATCGGCGCAATGTTTTGAATCTGATTTTGCTCATAATATGGCGGATATTGCCGAGCATGTTCTGGGTTATAAAACCTACTTTATTTCCGGAATGGACACCTTCGGTCACCTTTCCTTTGACCGGTTCTTTGAAGTTCTGAAAGCGGCAAAGCAGTTGAAGCGCCCGGTCTTGTTGCATGCTGAAGATTTGCAAACCGTGACAAGGCTGGAAAAAATTGAACGGGAAAAGGGCCGCGACTGGATGAACTATTATCGTTCCCGTCCGGAAGAAGCGGAGTTCATTGCCGTGCAAAATGCCATTGAACTGGCGGAAAAAGCGGGCGCGAGTCTGCATATTGTCCATATCGGTACGGCCGAAGCGGCGGAATTGTTGCAACAGACGGATTTAGTCACCGGTGAAACCTGTCCTCACTATTTGCAGTTTTCCCGCGATGATCTGGAAAGAATCGGCGGAGCGTTGAAAACAGCTCCGGTGGTGAAATCCCCGGCAAACAGGGAACGGCTTTGGGAATTGCTGATTGACGGCACAATAGATTTTGTCACATCCGATCACGCCCCGGCCCCGGCCAGTCAGAAAGATACCGGCTCGGCCTGGACTGATTATTCCGGCATTCCCGGAACAGGCACTCTGTTTCCCTATCTCTACTCCGAGGGATATGTCAAACGCAAAATGCCCTTGAACCGGTTTCTGGAAATCATCAGCGCGGCGGCAGCCAGGCGATACGGTCTGTTTGATCGAAAAGGCTCCATAGAAACAGGCAAACACGCCGATTTCGTCATTGTCAATCCCGATAAAAATTATATTGTCAAAGGCGCAGAATTTTTTTCCAAAGGCAAAATCACACCCTTTGAAGAAATGACTTTCAACGGGCGAGTTGAGAAAACGATTGTCCGGGGAAATATTGTTTATGATGCAGAGAAAGGAATCGCCGGAAAGGCGGGATTAGGAAGGTTTATAATAATGCAACCTTGCGAAGATTAAATACTTCGCAAGGTTAATTTTACTATGAAAGACCTGAACAAAGATATGAACCGTAAAGGAACGCTTTTTGAATCACACATGAAGCACATTGCTATTAACGAAGAGGGTTATCTGATCCATTTGGTTCGTTATATTCATTTGAATCCAGCTATTACCGGATTGTGTGCCCAACCCGAATAGTGGCAATACTCTAATTGTCAGGAATGGTTAGGGCTTAGATCCGGGACATTATTTGACAGAGATTTTTTTAACACTTATTTTGAAACGCATTTACAATACAAGGAATTTTTAGAAGCATATCAAGACTATAAGGAACAGCAAAAATCAATAAGGAAATATTTATTTGATGAATGAGTATAAAAAAGAGCCTTGCGAAGGTTTCAAACCTTCGCAAGGATTAGTTCTTACCAACGCTACCATCACCGACGGTCATAGTTTTCTGATTGAAGATGGTGCGATAAAAATGGAAAACGGGAAATTCACTTTTATCGGTAAATCCTCTGAGCTACCGGTCGATAGCTCGGAAACCATCGACCTGCATGGCCGTCTGGTTTTACCCGGTCTGCTCAATCCCCATCATCATCTCTATTCGGCGCTGGCCACCGGTTTGGCGCCCATCGGCGCCACAAACAATTTTACCCAAATCCTGGAAAATCTCTGGTGGCATTTGGATAAAACATTGGATGAAGAATCCGTTTACTATTCAGCCATAAACGGTTTGATTCAGTCTGTTAGATACGGCGTCACCACTGTTTTTGACCATCATGCGTCCATGAATGCGGTCAAAGGCAGTCTTGCAATTATTGAAAAAGCCTTCCGGGGAATCGGTGTCAAAGGCCTGCTTTGTTATGAA
>QNCV01000164.1 GCA_003645845.1 Fidelibacterota bacterium
CGATACCTACGAACATCAACTCACAATTGCACTGAGTTTTTAAAAAACGGGGGGTGGCAAATTTTTTATTAAAAAGTATTGCATTTAATTCACGCTGTTATTAATATAACAGCGTGAAATAATTAACAGGTAATTTATGAAAATATCAGAAAAAAATATCGAAAGACTGTTACTCTACCGCCGAATTCTGTGCGGACTACGCTCAGAAAATGTTGAAAATATATATTCCCATCAGTTGGCTCGAATCGCCGATACAACCCCGGAACAGGTTCGCCGCGATATTATGTCCATCGGTTATTCAGGCTCTTCCGTAAAGGGCTACAATATTATCCGTCTGATAGAGAGCATCGGTGAATTTACTGACGCCAGGGAAACTCAAAGAGTAACAATAGTTGGCGCCGGAAATCTCGGACGAGCTCTAATTGATTATTTTCAGGGACGTCGACGGAAGCTGTTTATTGCGGCTATTTTTGATAATGATCCCCAAAAAATCGACAGGGTAATACATGGTGTGCGATGCTATTCTGTCGAGCAGATGAAAGAAGTAATTCAGAAGAATAATATTGATGTAGCGATTCTCTGTGTTCCTGCCGCCGCGGCCCAGCAGGTGGCCGAATTGCTGATCGAAGCCGGCATTAAAGGCATACTTAATTATGCTCCGGTTAAATTATCCCTGCCGTCTCATATTTATGTGGAAAACCGTGATATGCTGCTGGCGGTGGAGAAGGTCGCATTTTTCAGTCGTCAACATTAAATCCGAGGAAATGTCAATGACTACACAAATTCTATCCATTCTAAAAAAATATCCCGACTCCAGCCGGGATGCACTGATTCCTATTCTGCAGGAGGTTCAGGAAGCCGAAGGATATCTTTCCCGGGAATCCATAGCCCGCATCGGCGAGCACCTAAAGTTGCCCACCAGTAAAATCTATGGAGTCGCCACTTTTTATAATCAATTTCGGTTTCAACCTTTGGGAAAATATCATATTCAGGTTTGCCGTGGGACTGCCTGCCATGTCAAAGGCTCGGCGAAAGTTCTTGATGCCCTGAAAAGAGAGCTGAAAATCGATGCCGGAGAGACGACCAGGGACGGTCTTTTTAGTCTTGAGGTTGTTTCCTGTATAGGTGCTTGTGGTCTTGCACCGGTTATTTCGATAAACGGTGAATTTTTTGCCGGTGTGGAAGCCGATAAGGTTAAGAAAATCCTGAAAAAATTCCGGAAAAAGGGGGCGAGCAATGGTAAATAACCGGAACAACTATTCTGTCGATGATTCTGCAATAGAGATGTTTGATATGTTAAATCTCGGTCCCTGGAAAACAAACCGGAAAATGAAACCGGGTGAGATGCAGGAATGGCTTGCTGCAAAGCGACGCACATTGTCGGATCAACCGGTTATTTATGTTGGAACCGGAACATGCGGACTTGGTGCGGGCGCAGGAAAGACATTGAACCGAATCCGTGAATACTGCCTTGAAAACAAGATAAGCGCCGACATCATTGAAGTCGGTTGTATCGGGCTATGTGTGGATGAACCGATTGTGGATATACAGTTACCCGGAAAGACTCGAATTGCCTTTCGGAAAATAACCGCCGATAAGGTGGATAATCTTCTGGCATCTCTCTTTGGCGGAGAAATTCCGGCTGAATCGGTAATCGGTCAGCATCGAAATTCGGAGTTGGATTCATGGAATAATGTTCCTTTTATCGATGAGCACCCCTTTTTCAAGTCCCAAACACGCTGGGTGTTGCGCAATTGCGGGATTGTGGATCCTGTTGATATTGACGAATATATTGCCCGTGGCGGTTTTACGGCGCTGTCGAAAGCCGTCAATCGTTTTACCCGTGAAGAGGTCTGTGATTTAATGCTTGCCAGCGGTCTGCGCGGTCGCGGCGGCGGCGGATTTTTAACCGGGAAGAAATGGACTATGGCATTGAACTCCGTTGGTGATCGGAAATATTTTATCTGTAATGCCGATGAGGGTGATCCCGGAGCCTTTATGGATAGAGCCGTGATCGAAGGCGATCCCTATCGTCTGATCGAAGGACTGTCCATCGGGGCATACGCAATCGGCGCCAGTACAGCCTATGTATATATCCGGGCGGAATATCCTTTGGCAATCCAGCGTTTGAAGGAAGCGATTCGTAAATCCCTGGATTACGGTTTGCTGGGGAAAAACATCCTCAACAGCGGATTTGATCTGAACATTATTATTAAAAAGGGTGCGGGCGCTTTTGTCTGTGGCGAGGAAACCGCTTTAATTCACAGTATCGAAGGCAAGCGCGGGATGCCCCGTCCTCGTCCGCCATATCCCACCGATTCCGGACTTTTCGGCAAACCTACTGTCATCAACAATGTGGAAACTCTGGCGAATGTTCCGGCGATTATTTTAAACGGTGCCGAATGGTTTTCCTCTATCGGTACCGCCAATAGCAAAGGAACTAAGGTTTTTGCACTTTCAGGTAAAATTAAATGTACCGGTCTTGTTGAAATCGCGATGGGCACTCGCCTGCGGGAAATCATCTTTGACATCGGTGGCGGAATTCCTAATAAGAAAAAATACAAAGCCGTGCAGATCGGCGGACCTTCAGGTGGTTGCATTCCCGAACAACATCTGGATATCGAAATTGACTATGAATCTCTGCAAACCGTTGGCGCTATGATGGGTTCCGGCGGACTGGTGGTAATGGATGAAGATACCTGTATGGTGGATGTGGCGAAATTCTTTATGGATTTCATTCAGCGGGAAAGCTGTGGTAAATGTATTCCCTGTCGGGAAGGAACGCGCCGAATGTTGGAAATCCTGCAACGGATCACCCGCAGTTATCGTCATGAATCCGATATAGAGGCGCTGGAACGTTTCAAAGGCATTATGTATTTGAACCGGCTGGCGGAGGTTATTCAGGATACCAGTCTTTGCGGGTTGGGAAAAAGCGCTCCGAATCCGGTGCTGAGCACTCTGCGCTGGTTCCATGATGAATATGAAGCCCACATTTTTGAGCGAAGATGTCCGGCTGGCGTCTGTGCGGAACTTTTGACGTATGAAATTGATCCGGATAAATGTATCGGTTGCGGCCTTTGTGTAAAAAACTGTCCGTCGGACGCCATTATGGGAAATCTTAAAACGCCGCACTACATCGTTCAGGATAAATGTATTGCTTGTGGTCAGTGTTTTGAAGTCTGTCGCTTCAATGCAGTAATTAAAAAATAACGAGGTAACTGTGATAACGATTGAAGTAAATGGTCGTAAGGTTAGGGCAAATCCAAAGGAGACAATCCTGACAGTATTAAAACGGGAAGGTATCAAGGTTCCGACACTATGTCATCTGCCGGATCTTTTTCCCACCGGCGCCTGCCGTCTCTGTGTAGTGGAAATTGAAGGAATACGTGGACTGGTTCCCAGCTGCGCCTATCCTGTTTCAGAGGGAATGAAAATCAAGACCCATTCACCCCGGGCGCTGAGAGCGCGTAAAACCATCATCGAACTGCTGTTGTCCAATCATCCCGATGATTGTCTCTATTGTGTTCGCAATGGTGATTGTGAATTGCAGAGTTTGGCTGAGGAATTGGGTATACGGGAAAGACGCTATACCGGTGCTAAGAATGAATACAAAATCGATACTTCAAGCCCTGCAATCATCCGGGATCCCGCAAAATGCATTCTCTGTGGAAAATGCGTTCGTGTCTGTGAAGAGATTCAGGGTGTGGCGGCAATTGATTTTATCGGGCGCGGCAGCCGGGCACAAGTGGGGCCGGCATTTAACGAAGGCATGAATATTTCCAGTTGTGTCAATTGCGGTCAATGTATTGTGGTTTGTCCCACCGGCGCCTTGCGGGAACGGAGCAGTATTAAAGAGGTTATGGACGCCATAGCCGATCCGGAAAAGTTTGTAGTTGTTCAGCATGCCCCCAGTGTCTCGGTAACCCTTGGCGAAGCCTTTGGAATTAAGGCCGGTAAAGATGTAATGGGGATTATGGCAGCTGCGATGCGACGGGTCGGTTTCGACCGGGTCTTTGATACCTCTTTTGCCGCCGATCTCACGATTATGGAAGAGGCGTCTGAGTTTGTGCAGCGGTTAAAAAATAACGGGAAATTACCTCTATTGACCAGTTGTTCTCCCGGCTGGATCAAATTTGTGGAGACCTTTTACCCCGAATTTATAGATAATTTATCCAGCTGTAAAAGTCCCCAGCAGATGATGGGTGCCGTAATAAAGAGTTATTTTGCGGAAAAGGAGGGAATCGACCCGGCAAAAATCTTCAGTGTTTCCGTAATGCCATGCACGGCAAAGAAGTTCGAGGCCGAACGTCCGGAATTAATCCATCACGGAATCGCCGACGTGGATGCCGTTCTGACAACACGCGAACTCGCCCGAATTATCAGGATGCGGGGGCTGGATTTGAAAAACATGACGCCGGAGGGTAACGATTCACCTTTTGGCGAGCGCAGCTCCGCCGGTAAACTTTTTGGTGTCACAGGCGGTGTCATGGAAGCGGCAGTGCGTACCGCCCATTATCTGGTAACCGGAAAGGAAATGGAAGATTACGTGGTCGAGGATCTGCGCGGCCTGGAGGGGATTAAAATCACAAAGATTAAAATCGGCGATCTGGAACTGGGGCTGGCTGTGGCCAGCGGGCTTGGTAACGTCAGGAATCTGCTGGATGAAATTCGCGCCGGTCGCGATGATATTCACTTTATCGAAGTTATGACCTGTCCCGGCGGGTGCATCGCCGGTGGTGGACAGCCGTTGGCAGCCGATCAAAAAGCAATAAAAAGCCGCATGAAATCCTTATATGAGATTGATCGGGATGCGTCTATCAAAACCTCCCATTCCAATCCCTATATTCAACGGCTTTATTCCGAATATCTCGGACAGCCGCTCAGTGAGAAATGCCATCATCTGCTGCATACAAAATACCAAAAACGAGATGTGCTGAAATAGGACGGAAGCATGGTGCGGGATAAAAGTCAACCACTGATCATCACAAGGAAAGACCGTTGCCGGGTCTGTTATACCTGTGTTCGGGAATGTCCTGCAAAGGCAATCCGGATTGTCGATGGTCAGGCGGAAGTGATTGCCGAACGCTGTATCGGTTGTGGCAACTGTGTCAAAGTGTGCAGCCAAAAAGCAAAAGTTGTACTTAGCTCTATTGAAGAGGTCTATGCAATTCTCGATTCGGAAAAACCGGTTGCTGCTTTAATTGCTCCCAGCTACCCGGCGGATTTCACGGACATAGATAGTGTAACATTTGTCGGTATGGTTAGGCAGCTTGGTTTTACCTATGTGAATGAGGTCGGTTTCGGCGCTGATCTGGTGGCCCGTGAAATGCGGCGGCTTATGACAGAAACAGATGATCCCTATATTTCCACCCCATGTCCGGCGGTTTTCGGATATATCAAGCGATATCATCCCGAATTAATCGGCCAGTTAGCGCCGGTGGTATCACCGATGATTGCCACTGCCCGGGCGCTCAAACAACTCCATGGCGCCGATCTGAAAACCGTTTTTATCGGACCATGCATTGCAAAGATGGGAGAAGCCTATAGCGATGAGGTGGCCGGTGAAATCGATGAGGTTCTGACCTTTCAGGAATTGCACCGTATGTTTAAAGAAAAAAATATTGATGCCAATGCCGTTGAGCCGATAGATTTCGATCCGCCCCATGCCAGTCTCGGCAGTCTGTTTCCGATCCGACGCGGTCTGCTGGAAGCCGCAGAAATCAAAGAAGACCTTCTCACCAATAAGGTGGTTTCTGCCAACGGAAAAGAGAATTTCATCGATGCCATTATGGAATTTGGTCGCGGCGAACTGAATGCCCGTTTGCTGGACGTGCTCTGTTGTGACGGCTGTATTATGGGCGCTGGAATGACCACCAAAGAGCCGCTCTATAAACGCCGTACCAGAGTCAGCAATGCCGTGCGGTCTGCTATGGAAAAACGTAATGCCGATGAATTGCATCATTATATGGAAAAATTCCGCAATCTGGATTTGCGCCGTACATTTTTGCCTTTTGATCAAAGGCTTCCGGAACCGGCATCAACTGAAGTTGAGGAGGTTCTGGCACGTATGGGAAAGTTTAAACCTGAGGATGAACTCAATTGTGGCGCCTGTGGCTATGAAACCTGCCGCGAGCATGCCAAAGCAATTCTGAAAGGCCTGGCGGAATCCGAAATGTGTTTGCCCTATACAATCGAAAAACTGCATAATACCATTGCCGAACTGAATCAGTCCTATGAAAAACTTGATGACACAAAGGCGGC
>QNCV01000165.1 GCA_003645845.1 Fidelibacterota bacterium
GACTGATTCTTTTATCCAATACAAACGATCTGCATATCCGTGCGGTGCGATTAAAAACGGATATTCTGAATGAATTCGACGATTTGGTTTTATCATATCAGGTGGGAACGCGCAAACCGGACAAAGCAATTTATCAGAAAGCTCTGAATATAGCCGGGCAGTCGCCTGAAAATTGCCTGTTTATTGATGATCTTCCTGAAAATGTCCGCGCGGCAAGGGATGTGGGAATTCGCTCTCATCAATATCAGAATATTCACGAACTGAAAACATTTCTTCTGGAAGCCGGCTTGTCGCTAAGATAGTTTGATTGTTAGTCTATTGTGTAATACATTGAAATAGGAATGCTAAAAGTGAAAAAGCCTAAAAATCTACAAGCTCTGATTCTTCATTTGTCAACGAATTTCATTAATATCGCTCCCGATGAAGTGGATGAGGCAATTTACAACGCTCTCGGTATCATCGGTAAATTCACAAACTCTGACCGCAGTTATGTGTTTCAGATGAACAATGCGACGAACTCCATTACCAATACCCATGAGTGGTGTGCGGCGGGTATTGAACCACAAATTGACAATCTGAAAAATGTCCAGTTGATTCAGCGACCCTGGTTAAATAAAAAACTACACAATAAAAAACCCTTTGTAATCGACGATGTCACGAAATTATCCAAGGACGCCGTAAAAGAAAAAGCGGATTTTATGGATCAGGATATCAAATCGCTTGTAGTCGTTCCCATGGTATCCAACAAAAAAGTGATCGGTCTGGTGGGATTTGATGCGGTTAAGAAGCCACGGAAATGGAAAAACGAGGAAGTGGAACTGCTCAAGATCGTCAGTGATATTTTTGCGAATGCTCTGATCCGGCGCTCAATGCAAAAAAAAATCTATGAGTCCGAAGAGCAGTATCGTCTGTTGGTGGAGAATCTGAACGACGGCATAGTGATCAGTCAAAATGAAAAAATAATTTACCATAACAGGCAGTTCGCCGAGATGCTGGGATATGAATATGAAGAACTGGTCAATGCGGATTACCGGCGCATATATACGAAAGAGGGGCTGGCTATTCTCGAAGAACGCGGTCGGCGACGGGAAAAAGGCGAAGATGTTCCGTCGCGCTATGAGACCATTTTTAAAAAGAAAAACGGTGAGCACCTGCATGTCGAGGCCAACGTGAGGATCATCGATTACCATAACATGCCGGCTACCTTTGGTATCATCAGCGATATAACCGAGCGAAAAAATAAAGAGCGGTATCAACGCAAACTGGAGGTCGAACTTCTCAAACACCAGAAAGTGAGCAGCGCCGGGCTTCTCGCCGGCGGCATCGTTCATAATATCCGGAATACTCTGACTGTTATTATCGGCCGGGCCCAACTCCTCAAACAAAAATTTCCCGATTTAAAAGAACCCAACATCATCATTTCCTCCGCAAACAAAATCCTTCAGATTGCAGACGCATTTACAAAAAAGGCTCAGAAAGAACAGATTGAAAAAGAGATCGATTTTAATCTCAACGACCTTCTGAAAACCGAAATAGTCTATTTTGAAGCGAATCAGTATGTGAAAAACCGGGTTGATATTCACCTGGATATTAATCCGTCAATTCCAAAAATTCACGGTCATTATATTGATTTCTCTCACGCCATTTCGGGGATAATTGAATTCTCAGTCAATGCAATGGAAAAATCAACCCAACGGAAATTGCAGGTTCAAACAGACTGGGATGAAAAAAACATTCTTCTGAAAATAACTCACACGGGGAAACAATTACCGGAAAAAGATATGTCTTCGGTATTTACCCCCTTTCATTCTTTTAACATATTTGCCGGAAAACGCATCATCGGTAAAGAACATCTGAGTACAATGCAGTTATTTAATGCCTATATTCTGCTGGAGCGCTATCGTGTTAAGTTTCAGATTGAAACCGATTCCGAAAATCAGACCGTTTTTACCCTGATGATACCCGTTTCCGGATGATATCTCAACTGTATAAGTTTTAACCGATAAAAACAACAAACAGGACGTGCAGATGGATTATTATGGATGGATATCAGTGTTGCCGCCGCTGCTGGCGATTGTTTTAGCAATCAGGACAAAACAGGTCTATCCGTCCTTGTTTTTGGGTATCTGGCTGGGTTGGACCGCCATGAATAACTGGAATCCCCTGACCGGTTTACGGGACACGCTGGAAGCCGCTGTGAATACTTTCAAAGATTCCGGCAATACGAAAGTTATTATCTTCAGTATGATGGTCGGCGCGCTCATTATCCTGATGCAGCATTCCGGTGGCGTCAAGGGATTCATTCGCTGGATCAGCGATAAAGGGCTGGTTAATAACCGACGAAGCGCCGGAATTATGCTATGGCTGATCGGCATTCTGATATTTATCGAAAGCAATATGATCAACCTTGTGATTGGTTCGATTGGCCGACCGCTTTTTGACAAGTTCAGGGTCCCCCGTGAAAAACTTGCTTATCTTGCCCATTCCACCTCCGCACCGGTCTGCGTCATGATTCCCTTTAACGGCTGGGGGGCGGTGCTGACCGGGTTGCTGGTTGCCCAGCAGGTTGACAATCCCTTTTTTACCGTTCTGAAAGCCGTACCGACAAATTTCTACGCCATATTCACAATTCTGCTGGTGCTCTTTATCATTGTCACAAACAGGGATTTCGGTCCCATGGCGGCCGCCGAAAAGCGAGCCCGCGAAAGCGGAAAGCTGGTCCGGGACGGTGCTCAGTTGCTGGTTACTGAAGAGACAATCGCTATGCCGGTAAAAGAAGGAATTACTCCCCGTCCGATCAATATGCTGCTGCCGTTAATATCAATGGTATTGATGGTCCCAATCGGTCTGCTGATCACCGGCGGCGGGAATATTGCCCGTGGTTCGGGCTCAACAGCTGTCTTCTGGGCGGTTATCACCGGAATAGCCGTGGGAGCTCTTCTTTATAAAACCCAGAAAATATTTACTTTTAAAGAGATACTCGACCTGGTTATGAAAGGTATGGGCGGTTTAATCCCCATGGGTCTGTTAATGGTATTCGCGTTTACCCTGGGCGCCACCTGTAAAATGATGGGCACAGGTCCCTATGTTGCCGGTCTGGCGTCGGCAACAATTCACCCCGCACTGATCATTCCCCTGGTATTTTTGATCGCCTGTTTTATTTCCTTTGCGACGGGCACCTCCTGGGGAACCTTTGCAATTATGATTCCTATCGCGGTGCCTCTGGCCCTGAACATGGACCTGAGTCTGCCGCTGATGGTCAGCGCCGTTATGGGTGGTGGCGTTTTCGGAGATCACTGTTCACCCATCTCCGATACAACGATGATTGCATCCATGGCCAGCGCCTGTGATCTTATCGACCATGTTAACACCCAACTGCCTTATGCCTTATCGTCTGCCGGGTTGGCATTGATATTTTATCTGGTAATCGGTCTGATCGGATGATAATGTGAACCCAATCAAATCTATTATATTCGATTTTGACGGCGTCGTTGTTGACAGCGAACCGCTTTATGAAAGAGCTGAAACCGAACTTTTTCTATCCTACGGAATACAGATACAGGCTGCGGATTTGATGGATACAAAAGGACTTTCTGAAAAAATGTACCTGGATATAATCAAAAAACGCTATCATATCAACGCGCCAACTGACGAATTAATGAAAAAAGGTCGCCGGATACTGAAAAGGATTTTTTCAAAAGAACTTAGATATATTCACGGTTTTCGTGAATTCTATCAACAAATTCAAACAAATTACAAGACCGCACTGGTGACCTCAAGTTCCCGAAATCTGCTGGAATGGATATTCAAATTTACTCCCATTCGCAATCATTTTAGTACAATTGTCACGGCCGAAGATGTCACCCATTCAAAACCGCATCCGGAGCCTTACTTAAACGCCTGCCGGCTTTTGAATGTCAAGCCCGCGGAATGCATTGTCATTGAAGACTCAATCAATGGCGTAAATTCCGCTAAAAATGCCGGTGCAATGACGATTGCCTTAAAAGGCAAATGCACACCCGCCAGGTTTGAAAACGCAGATTACACCGTTTCAAATTACTCTGAAATTGCGACGCTAATCGAGAGCATTAATCAAGCCGGAATGTCTAAATAATGCTTGCTTTTGGTCTGTAAACAGGAGATATTACAAACAGGCTAAAGATTTACTTTTTATTTACCTGATGAAGTTTCCGGAAAGATTAAAACGCGAGCTCTACTCTCAACACAATACCCTTTTAGGTTATCCCAAATATTGTAAAGACATTGTCTCGAAATGATCTTCAGTTCATGGTGAATTGCACTATTTTATGAGTACTGATCAGTTAACAAAATGTCTCGCACGGGGGAATAAATATGCCCGGGCGGGGAAAACGGGTAAATCGCTTTTTAAAACCGGAAATAACGAATGACCCGGAGCTAACATTAATAATGTGAAATGACGGATAATTGGCGTAAATGGGTACATCGTTCAAAATAAAATGGGTTTGTCAAAGGTTTCGTACATTATGAAATATTTAAAACCGGCCAAAGGTACAGGGCTGAAGATAATTCTGAGGGCTGTGATTGTTATAACTTTAATATCCGGCACCGTAGTATCATCGGGTAGTCGGGCAGATTCACAGGATGACGATCTTCTTACGACTGAGGAGAGAAATTGGCTTTCGGAGCATAATGGAAAAATTCGATATGCTCAGTACTCCAAATATCCTCCCATTTCTTTTATGGATCAAGATGGGGTCTGTAAGGGCGTTACCGAAGACTACATCAGACTCATTGAAAAAAAACTGAACTTCAGGTTTGAGCGTGTCCCTTGTGATACCTGGACTGAGATTCTTGAGTATGCCAAGCAGGGCAAAATTGATGTAGTCGGCACGATTCAGGACACACCAGAGCGAAGGAAATATCTCAGGTTTACTACGCCCTATATAACAACTCCGAATTCGATAATCACCAAAAAAAGCACAAGAGGGTCATTAACTGCCGATAAATTGGCCGGTATGAAGGTAGTAATTGTAGCAGGATATTCAAGCTATGATTGGGTCGAAAGCAATTATCCCGATATTATCCTTGAACCGGTAAAAGATGATCGCACCGGTTTGGAGATGGTTTCTTTCGGTCGTGCTGATGCTATGATAACCGACCTGGCAGTTGCTTCATACTACATCGAAGAATTGGGTATAGCCAACCTGCGGGTAGCGGGCTCCATAGACTATAAGTGGAATCTCTGTTTTGCCTCAAAAAAGGACTGGATTGTACTCCACACCATTCTTCAAAAAGCACTCAATGACATAAGCTCAGGTGAAAGAGAAACTATCTATAATAAATGGATACATGTAAACTTGCAACCCTATTACAAGAACCAGACATTCCAGATCATTTTGGCTGTATCTGTTCTCATTATTGTAATCAGTATTTTTTGGAATGGACGACTAAGAAAAGAGATAAAAGAGCGCAAGAAAGCAGAAAAAGTAGTTCGTGAAGAAAGGGATTTATTCCAAACTTTTATAAATGCACTGCCGGACACAATATTTTTCAAAGATGTTCATCATCGCTTTATTCGTGTGAACGAGGCCAAAGCCCGGGAACAGGATACAACCCCGGAGCAGATGATAGGCAAAAACGATTTTGATTATTTCACAAAAAAAATAGCCCAAAAGGCCTATGATGATGATGAATATGTTCTGAAAACCGGAAAACCAATAATATCCAGAGAAGAAAAGATTCGACACGCAGACGGATCGGAACATTGGGTTTCTGTGACCAAACTTCCGCGGAGAAGTGAAGATGGAAAAATCATCGGCACGATGGGAATTGCCCGAGACATTACCGAACGTAAGCAGGCAGAGAAGGCGCTGAAAGAGAGTGAAGAACGTCTGGACCTGGCTCTTAAAGGAACCGGAGTTGGAACATGGGATTGGAGAATACAGACCGATGAAATAATTTATAATGAAAGATGGGCTGAGATTATAGGTTATACATTAGAAGAATTATCCCCCATAAGCACAGACATTTTGAAAAAATATACCCATCCTGACGATCTGAAAAAATCCAACGCGCTAATTAAAAAACACTTTTCCGGAGAAACAGATCATTATGAATGTGAATTACGTATGAAACACAAAAATGGTAACTGGATCTGGATACTGGATCGTGGAAAAGTCTTTGAATGGGATGAAGACGGCAAACCGATAAGAATGGTCGGAACACATTTAGATATAACTGCACAAAAAAAGATTGAAGA
>QNCV01000166.1 GCA_003645845.1 Fidelibacterota bacterium
ATTTCGAGAGCAAACCCTTTCGAGAAGAGATAACTGTATTGAATAGTCAGAAGGTTGACGGATTTATCTTCTGAACGGTAATGATGGTAATGAATAAGGTTTGATAAGAGATTCAGCTGAAGACGCTGGTTTCCGGAATGATAGTTATGGGTGAAACCACCCCAGAATTGATTGCCGACGGTACCTGTGTTTGAGGAATCTTCAAAAATATTTGATTCCGATAGCAGTTCGGATTTGATGTAAAACGAGGATTCGGAAATGGTTTTTGAAAGGGTGTGTTGAGAGCATAATAGAAAGGTAATTATGATGCTGAAGGATATAAAATGTCGGAGTATTTTCGGCAACGTAAATACGTTTATCGTTTTATTGGTTGATAATCTTCTGTTTTTCGGCAATATAAAAATTCCGGAGCGAGTCCAAGGTTGTTATATAATCGGGCAATTCGGACGGACTGATCGATTTAATAACCGGGAGATAATCGGATGGTGTAAATGTGGTAAACATATTTGGGTCTTTGGAAGTAACCCAATTTATGTAGTCTCTGTTATTCAGTGATATTGGTCCCTCTGAATATCCGTTATCAATATCATAAGATATGTCCCTTTGAGCGGAAGTTAATGCCAATGATTGTTGTTTGATCTCACCACTGACCGATGACATCTCCATTGAAAATTGCGCCAGCCGGTTCTGAAGGTTTTTTTCCTCGTTGACGGTTTTTATCATCAGGCTTAATTCATGAATTTTCTTATCCAGAAGATTTATTAAATCCCTATGAATTTGCGGATAATTTTGAGATTTCTGCAGGTAGTCCTGAATATTAATTTTCCCGGGAATCAGTTTATCATTGATTTGACTGAAAGTCCTGCGGGAGTCAATGGCCTGGTTGCGCAGTTCGTTGAGTGTCAGTAGATAATTCAGGGCTTCCTGACGTTTTTTTACGGATTGGTTTCCGGAGAGAAGATTAAGAGTCGAATCAATTGCGGCGGTTATGGATTGGATGAGATTATCGGAGGATTGTCTGGCGCGGTTTTGATTATCCAATAATTGCTGAAAGTAGTCGAGGCGGGTGGTGTTCAGAGCGGCTTTTTCCTCGGTAAGTTTCACAAGTCGCCGGCGCTCAATCCAGCTGAGATCGTCGTGATTTTCCAGTCGAGTGATTTTTTTATTGATGCTTTCCAGCTGTGTGTCGATTTGAGAAATATCGGAGTTAAGCCGGTCGATTTGTCTGAGAATCACGGCCAGCTGAACCCGTTCATCATCGAATGTATATTGGGCCCTTAAGACAAGGGTCAGCAGGATAAGACTGATTCCGATTAATATTTGATGTCTAAGGCGCATATTCGTGATCCTCGATGCCATATTTTTCAATTTTATAGTAGAGCGTTCCCGGTTTTATATTCAACTGATCGGCAGCTCTCTGTTTGACGCCGTGATTATCTTTCAGGGCATTTACAATCATTTCGCGTTCGATTTTGCTGATGTATTCATCCATATCACGGGCGGGAATCGGTATCGTATCAATGTCGGCGGCTTTTTTCTCATCGAAGGAAAAGAGCTCTTCGGTAAAAATATTGTCCTCGATAAAAACCAGCGCCCGCTCGATAAAATTTTCCAGTTCCCGGACATTGCCGGGCCAGGAGTAGTTTTGCAATTTTCGCATAACACTGGCTTGAATTTTCGGAATGCTGCGCTGGAGTTTTTCGGCGCGTTTTGCAAGGATATAATCGATCAGCAGAGGGATGTCTTCAGGTCTTTCGGAAAGGGGCGGAATATGAATCGGAATCACATTGATCCGATAATACAGATCCGATCGGAACAGTTCCTCATTGACCATTTTATCGAGGTCTTTGTTGGTGGCGGCTATCAGGCGAAAATCACTCTGAATACTCTTTTCACCACCGACCCGCTGAAACTCTTTATTTTGCAGAACCCGCAGTAATTTTACCTGTAAGGACTGCGGCATGTCGCCGATCTCATCCAGGAGGAGAGTGCCTCCGGTGGCCTGTTCGAATTTTCCGGCATGGGCTCTGACGGCTCCGGTGAATGCGCCCTTTTCGTGACCGAATAACTCGCTCTCCAGCAGTGTTTCGGCCAGTGCTCCGCAATTGACCGCAACGAACGGTCCGTTTGCTCTCTCACTCGAATCATGAATGGAACGAGCAACCAGCTCCTTGCCGGTTCCGCTTTGACCGGTGATTAATACGGGGCTGTCGGTGACGGCAACTTTTTTAATCAGACCCCGGATTTTCCGGATGGCTTGGGACTGGCCGATAATCCGGTGACAACCGTCGGATTCACTGATTTGAGCGCTTTCCCAACGCCTGTACAGAAGATTGACTTTAGTGCGTAATTCAGCCAGGGGGAAAGGTTTGGTAATAAAATCTTCTGCGCCGCTTTTAATGGCATTCACGGCAATTTCAACCGTCGCATAAGCGGTTATGATAATGACGTCGGTTTTTGGAAAACGGGCTTTGACCTTTTTAAATAGTTGAATGCCGTCCATTCCGGGCATTTTAATGTCGGTAATCAGCAGATTGTAGCTGTTAATCTGAGTTTTTTTCAGTCCCTTTAATCCATCCTCGGCGTTATCGACTGAATAATCCTCTTTTTGCAGAGTTGTGACAATTCCATTGCGGAGTGACGCATTATCTTCAACTACTAAAATTCTGTACGGCTTTTGATTCTTCTTCATATTAACCTGCCGGTAATTCAATGACAAACTCTGTGCCATCCTTATCCGAACGATTCAGGCGGACAATGCCGCCATGCTGCTCGACGATGGACTTTGCTATGGAAAGCCCCAGACCGACGCCATTGCCTTTTGTACTGAAAAAAGCCTCAAAAATCCGAGACTGGTGTTCCGGCGGAATGGGTTTACCCCGATTAAGAATTGAAACGGAGGCCGTCGAACCGGTTTTACGGATATTGATTTCGATTGCCTGACCTTCGGTGGTAGCTTCGCAGGCATTTTTGAGGATGTTGGCGATGGCGTGCCGGATTTTTCCCGAATTGACTTTAGCCCGGGCGTCACCGGTCAGTGTAATCTCCTGATTCGGGAAGTCCCTTTTCTGGGAGTGTATGACCTCATTGATAACAGATTTCATAGAATGAATTTCCAGGTTGGTTTCGATTGGTCGGGCGTAAGCCAGGAAATTTTCCACAATTGCACTGAGGTTAGTAATCTCCCGGGTCACGGCTTTTGAATATTCGTGAAGATCGGTATTGTTCCGGGTTGCTTCGAGTAACAATTCGGCGTTAATCTGCATGCCTGCCAAAGGATTGCGGATTTCATGGGCAACCGAAGCAATCAACGCCTTGTTTTCTTTTTCCCGTCGATCGATTTCCCGTCGCATCTGTTCCATGGTTTTACTCAGAAAACCGATCTCGTCCCGGCGTTTTTCCACTGTGGCCGGTTCAGCGCGTCCCCGACCTATATTTCTGGCAAAATCGGACAAATTCCGGAGCGGCCGGGTCAGACTCTGGGACAGAATCATAACGATTATCATTGAACAGATCAATACCGCCGTACCTGTGACTATTACCCGGCGCTTTAGAATTTCAGTATATTTTAAAAATTGGGCGTCGGCGTCGATACCGAGGATAATTGCAGGATTGTCCTTTACATTCAGACGTTTGAAGGATGATTTGTAACCGATACCCTTTGCATCCGTGTAAAGCGGAGCAGAGGCGATACCCTTTTTCCGGGCCGTTTCAATTTCTGGTTTATGAACAAATACCGATTGGATTACTGTCTTTTTATCCCCGGCGGCGACTACAATTTCATCGGTTGAATCGATTATGTAGATTGACCTTGCGGAAAGTGAGGTCAGGTAACGGGACAGATATCTTTCCAGTGAGTCGCGGGTCATGTTTGATTCGGGATAATCGATTATTATAGCCAGCATTTCGCGGTCAATCATCCGTGATACCAGATTAAGATTGTTCCGGAGATGATCGGCCAACTGATCTTCCAGCGTGTTGCGGGTCAACCAATACAGCGGCAGGGACATACAGATCACAATCACCGTAACGAGAATTCCCGTTACCAACGCTAATTTCCAGGACAAACGGTTGAATATTTTCATTATTTTAGATTTTACGGAAGTTGCCGGTTTTTATCAAATAAATATGGAAAAAAGGGAACAAAAGGGGAGAAAATTAAAGCAGGAAACGTGGCGAAAAAATCTCAGATAGAGGTTCAAAGTTCAAAGTTGGAATGCAGCGAATATCCCGCAGAACGGGTGGGGCGAAGTTCGAAAATCCCGGTTTCCGATTCTTGGCTCTTGATTCTTGTTTCTTATCTAAATATGCAGCTCCACGATGTCTCCGTCTTCGAGAACATGGTCCCGGGCAACCCTTTGGCCGTTGAAGACATGTTTGCCCCAGACACGGGCGGTTTTAAGGTTTTTGAGAAAATCGCGGTGAACTTTTCCGGCAAAATCTCCCACTGTCGAACCGGTTTTAAGCACGTAGGGCTGAGACAGATCGGCATCCTTGCCGGGTGGTTTGGAGTAGATCCGGATCAACTGCATTATTTCAATGCAGCGTTGACTTAATAAATCGAAGTATAAGCGGTTTTTAACAGATAAGGGGATGATCGGCCAATCCTTTGATTCGATTTCACAAAAGGTCTGAAAGTCTTCAAGCAGTTGTTTGTTGTCGATTTTGTTGATTGCTATCAGGGTTGGAATCGGAATTGATTTACCGGAATCATTTTCCAGAAAATCAGGGACGATGCGATGATTACCAAGCAGTTCGACGGAATTTTCAAATTGCTGAATAGTCAGTCCCCGGATATCCAGCATCAGAACAGCCATATCCGCTGTTTTTACCAGGTCAAAAAGTTCCGGTTTGGAAGATTCAGCGCTGAGCGGTGGCGTATCGATCATCTGGAGATGGATATCGTGAAAATTTACCATACCCGGCGTAGGTCCCCAGCTGGTATAGGGAGAATCAGATACCTTGGGTGTGGCATGACTTAGTGTGCCAACCAACGCCGATTTGCCGACATTGGTCGGTCCGATGATGACAATTCGTCCTGCACCTTCCCTTTCAATATGATATTCCGACTCGTGCCTGCCGACACTTCCTTTTTTATGTTGTTCTGATTTTAGTCGTGATAATTTCCGTCGTAATTCGGCCCGCAGGTGATCGGTGCCTTTATGTTTAGGAACCCTGCTGATCATTTCTTCCAGACAATAGATTTTCGCAGAGATGGATTCCGCTGATCGGAATCTCTCTTCGGCGGCAAAGTAGTCTGGGGGCAAATTGGCCGGCATAGGCACTCTATTGCTTAATTTTCAGGCAAAGCCTTCATAACATCGGATACCAGCTCATCAAGGTCCCAGGCATCGCGATTTCGCGAAAGGCCCAATCGAACGATAACCAGGTTTTTTGAGGGAATTATGGCTACTCTCTGGCCGTCATGACCGTTGGCGTAGAAAAGATCATCCGGTAAATCCGGATATTCCCGGTTTTCCGAATGACGGGGATTGCCGGCATTCAGCCAGAAATGGGCGCCGTATTTTCCCAAAGGCGCTTTCGGTGTCGGCGTGGTGGTATAGTCCACCCAACCTTCGGGCAAGATTCGTTTGCCGTTCCATACGCCATCCCGAAGGTAGAGCAAACCGAACCGGGCCCAGTCCCGGGCAGTGGCAAACATAAACGATGAGCCGACGAGGACACCGGTTGCATCGGGTTCAAAAATGACACTGGTCATATGCAAGGGATAAAAGAGTTCGTTCCGGTAAAAATGATGATATCTTTCCAGAGAGTCATCCAGGTAGTGAAGAATCATACGGGAAAGAATATTGGCGGTTCCGCTGGAATAATACCAGACGCTGTCCGGTTCAGCCACAAGGGGTTCGCCGGCGGCAAACGCGGCCTTGTCTCTTGTATCATACAGCATTTTTGTGACGCCGTATTTGAGTTCGTATTCCTCAACGAAATGCAGGCCGCTGCTCATTCGTAAGAGTTGGTCAATCGTGATATTATGCCGCGGATCAGCGGGATCGCTCCATTCCGGCACAGGCGCTTTGTCAAATATTGTCAGTTTACCCTCTCTGACCAGAATTCCGATCAGTGCATTAATCACGCTTTTACTCATGGACCAGCCGATAAGTCTTGTGTCTTTGTCATAACCGGGGGCGTACTGTTCGGCAATAATTTTTCCGTTATAGACGACAATCACAGCCCGGGTCCGG
>QNCV01000167.1 GCA_003645845.1 Fidelibacterota bacterium
CGACTCCGAAACAGGATAATTATATAGCCAGACTAGCAACTGAAAAGGATTGTGAATTGTTAAAACAATTCGGATTTACAGAGCAGTTTATTATATCACGTTTATCCGAGGGTGATAAATGTTCTATAATTGAAAAAGATAATGAGTTACTTTCGTGTATTTGGGGGACAATTCGTAAAAGATTCCAATTGTATGCCGGTTCCATATTTGATCCGGGAATGGACGGATTTTTGGTATATGCAGGTTACACTCGAAAAGACCACAGGCGTAAAGGATTTAATAAGATGGTAAAGGATATTTTGTATAAAGAATACATGAATGGAAAAAGGACGCAATACTATGGAATTGTAAATATATTGAATAAATCTCAACTGAAATTTTACGATAAATGTAACTCTGAAATAGTTGGCGAAACTTTATATGTGATCTTTTTGGGTATACATTTTTGCTATTATTTTAAGTGGCCGACGGCTACTAAGAAGCTTGATATTTTTATAAAATGTCCTCCGGAAAATATGAAGTGGGTTTGACGATTCGAAATGGAAGTGCAAATGATTGGCTGTTATGAAATCGTTTATTAATGACATTGTAAAAAGACTAATTACCTCATGCGGGTTTTATCATATAAAATATCTAATTAAATCTCGGGGGAAAACGCTTCTTATATTGATGTATCATGATGTAGTTGAAGAAGGTTCCACACAACATAAACAGAGTCTTGTAAATAGAGATACAAATAAGACATTCGAGGCCAATCTTAAAGCTTTAAAGGGATTTCGAATACTATCACTGGAAGATGCTGTCGCGGAAATCAGGCAAGAGAATGAACTTATAGATGACACCATTGCCATTACATTTGACGATGGTTATCGGGGTGTATATGATTACGCCTATCCGTTACTTCGGGAATATAATATCCCGGCCACGGTTTTTCTTACCAACGATTGGATTAATGGGAAAATGGTTCCCTGGTGGGAGGAACTCGAATTGTTAGTTAAACAGACGGATTTCGGCTCAATTTCATGGGAAAATATTTACCGGATACTTAATATAACATCCAATGAGACCCCAATTCGATTTGACAATAGTATAAAGTCCAAAAAAAAGTTTATCCAACTGGCAAGGTCTATTCTTATGAAATTATGTGATGATGATCGGACGGGCGCCATATTAAAGATAAAAGAGATTTTCCTTGAGGATCAAAATGTAAATCTGGACGATATCAAGGCGCTAAGCTGGGACCAGATTATCGAGATGTCGGGCAACAATATCTTTTTCGGAGCTCATACATGCAGTCATCTTAATTTAAGTTTTACGGATTTGACAACGGCCGAAGAAGAAATTGTAACTTCCAAGAGTGAAATTGAATGTAAAATAAACGGACCGGTCAAAGGTTTTGCATATCCTTATGGGTATGATTATGAGGGGTACAACAAGTTCAGGCCGATTTTGGGGAAAATCGGATTTGATTACGCTGTAACAGCATACGCGGGATACAATTACAAAGACACCGATTTGTACAGACTTTACAGATCAGCAATGCCGCCCAGTGAATCTGTTGCCATTGCCAGACGATTATATTATCTGGGTTTATCTACATGATGGTGAGTGAGACAAATTATATGACTTTTAAGCATTGGACAAATTAGAATATGTCGAACAAAACGGGCAAAAATAAGAAAATATTATTTATAGCATATTATTATTATCCCAATACGGCCATTGGTTCTGTCAGATCGGAGAAGTTTGTTAAATACCTGTCGGAATTGGGCTGGGATCCGTGTGTGGTGACGATTAAGGACAAATATATTAAAAATAAAGAAGAATCGAGAATTGAAGTTGACACAAAAATTTATAGAGCCGGGATAATTTATACTTTTAACAACATTTATTTAATCATTAAATCCTTCTTTTTCAAAAGAAGAATAGATAATAAGCAGAATCCCGATGAAGGCTCTTCTTCACCTATTTTTAAAGAGGATTACTCCCATATTTCCGATGTTCCGGTATGGAAGAAATTATTGAATCTTCTATCCAGTTTTCCTGATGCTCAAATGGGTTGGATAATACCGGCAACCATTAAGGCAATTCGTGTAATACGGAGAGATAAAATTGATTTTGAGTATTCTTCCGGCCCCCCCCACACATGCCATGTTATAGCCTTACTGGTCAAAAAATTTACAGGCTGTAAATGGGTGGTCGATTTTCGCGATCCCTGGTCAACAGTGAAGAAATCTGACAATATTGATTCTTCACTGTTTCGCTGGATGGAAAGGCGCCTTGAGAAAATTGTAATTAAAAATGCCGATATGATTATCAGTACAACCAGAGAGCTGCAAAAATTATTTGAAAATTTATATCCGCAGATCGATAAAGAGAAGTTTTTTGCCGTTTATAACGGTTTTGATGATGTCGAGATACCGGTATGCTATAAATCCACAAAAACCGGTCAGGTTCAATTTCTTTATGCAGGTAATCTGTATCGGGGAAGAGATCCCCACTTTTTTATAGAGGCCGTGGGATCCATTATGGAAAAAGATGGATTAGGCGGAGTAAATATATCTATCGATTTTTACGGCAATTTTGCAGTTGATTCAAATAAAATTCACCATGTTATTGAAGAGTATTCATTGGAAGAAATTGTAAGTTTCAATCAGCCGGTTGTCAGAGAAGAATATTTGAAAATGATATCTCTGGCTGATGTTCTGGTCTTAATTCAGTCCCCCAATCCTGATACGGCGGCATGTGTACCCGGTAAAACATTTGAATATCTTGCGACAGGAAATCACATTCTTGCCCTGGTATCTTCAGGCGCCACGGCAAATATTCTGTCAGAATTCAGCAATGTCGAGCTGGCGCATCCTTATAAAACGGATGAAATTCAAAGGGCTGTTTTGAGAATTTTGGAGAAAATTAAAACTCAGAGGGGCGTAAATTCTGATTATTATGAGAAATTACAAAAATATACAAGGAAAAAACAGGCGGAATATTTTTCAGAACTTCTCAATAACAGATTATAGTTTCACTGTATATTCCCGCGCTGATCAGTTCAGAAATATAAATTTTAAGTTTCAAAATAGAATTGAAAATTGCTGTTTTTTTATGCAGAAATAATGCATAAAAATGCAATTATTTAGAGCCTTTCTTGCACTTTTTTTACTTCGATTGTCATTTGATTTGAACACTGTCAATCTAAGTCACCTTATTATAAACGATTATCACGGACGATATGATAAAAGTGATCGACAGAAATTTCGGCACTTAAATTGCTGTATTTTAATTTGATAAACCATTGAGATTAAATGCCTTATATTAAAGTAATGTTAAAAAAGTTTATTTTAACTCTAATCGCATTTTTACTGATATTGCCTTCACTATCATGGGGTTATGGATTTTTCGAAATAACCGACTCGTATATTCAGAAGCTTGATGAGAATAGCTATTGTTTTCGGGTCCTGGTAAATTGGGAAGAAGATATTATGCCGGCGCCGACAAATCCCGCATTTGAATGGGCTTCACCCGGTATGCCGTATTTCTGGAATTTTGAGTTATCTTCGTTACAGATACCGGATAATTGCTCTTACAATTTTTTTGTCAACGAATATGAAGGAGACCTTTTCCCTCAGACAGATCCGTGCTGGACAGCTATTTCTTATCGAGTTCCCGGGTCTCTGGGAAATGAATTCGGATTTGATTTCGACCTGACCGGTCCGTTGCACGGGCCGATGGATTTTTCGTATACTGCAGACATTTCCTGTTATACAGCGGTCGTTTATGATGATGGCGCCATGGCGGCATGGTCGATGGCGGATAATACATATTCTGGAAGTTTCACTGTCCAGGTTGCACCCGAACCCATGACATTATTGTTGTTTGGATTTGGTTTGGCCGGCCTGGGGATCATAAAAAAATACAGACATTAGGTTTCATGTTTTAGGCAGGGGAATAAACAATTTAAAAAAATATATTGGAGGGTATCATGCGGAAGATTGTTTTTATGCTGCTTTGCCTTGTTTTCTTTTCCGCATCGGTTGGGGCCTCGCCCTGGTTTAATATTACAGATGCTTATATCCAGCAACTGGACCATGACAGTTATCGGATTCAAGTGTTTGTAGATTTCGGGGGTACAAATTTCATAACGCCATCAGGAACAGAATCAACGGGTGATTTTTATCATTTCACGTTCGGGCCTCTTTTGGGAACATCGCAATATAATCCGACGATATTCGACGGGTCATCATTTGCAAGATATTTGCCGGGAGATTATACGGATCGTATTACCGGGGGGGTTCGGTTTGACTCGGAGAATTTTGTCGGCGGATTCGGATATGATTTTGATATATCCGAGCCATTTGCTGATCCTGCTATTGATCTGTCTTACTCCGCCAGCTTTTATGGTGGAACATGGACAGACGAATTACCCGAATTTGTTTCTTATACCGGGACATTCACCGCCGCTGTAATACCGGAGCCCGGCACATTACTATTGGTTGGACTTGGTCTTACCGGAGCGGGGCTGATTCGCCGTAAGGTGAAATAAGTACCGATTCGATAATGAAAAAATAATAAAGGCAGAAGATTTCACTTCTGCCTTTACTATTGCGCTCAGTTTTTATTATCCACGCGTTGAATACTATTCCTCATCGGATTTTGACAACGGAAATAGATATACTGCTGTCATACGAATATTATAGTCACTGCCGAGCTGTATTTCGTTGAAATTCTGATAAATCGGGTGTTCAAAGTACACCTGAAGCCGCAGTTTCTCTGGAATAGCCTGTACCTGAATAGCGGGAACCAGCCATAATTGGTGCCTGCCCGTTGAGGATATCTCGCCTTCGCCATCGGCGTCTCTGGCTTTGACTGTCCCGGATAGGGCGGCGGAAATATCGAGCCGCTCTTTCAGATGTATATTGGAAGTCAGCAAATACGAAAACTGATTGCCGAATTCATAATCGTCATGAACGGTGGTGAGAATATAGGTGCCGCTCAGGTAGAAATCGACCGGTTCAAAACCCTGATAAAACGACAGCGAAAAATCGTAATCCCATGACCCGGTACCCGGCTGGATTTCTTCCGGCAGGCAACATAGATCATTTTTCCCGGTCGGAATTTTTATACCCAGCCCGATGGAGATTTCCCGGTAATTGACATAGCTTCGGGGCAAGGGGCTGAACCGTGCGAACAGGGTGATATCGCCGAGCCCATTGGAATTGAGTGTGTATTTTTGTGTCGATCCCAGTATGTCGCGGCTTTTTTCTTTCCATTGATATGGTATAATAGCGCTGACGCCGATTCCCGAGACAATTCCGTAGGACAGTGTCATGGTGGTTCGGTTCCAGATTGTTTTTGTGTTCAGAGAATCGATAATACTTTCGGATCCATTGTACATCCCCTATGACCACAGGTATTCATAATGCAGGCCGATTTCCAGAGTATGCGGCAGGGCCGTAGTTTCACCAAGGATACCCTGTTGGGGAACCGCCGGGGCACAGCAATTCTGGCTGAAAGTTGTTACGGGAACAACCAGAACAAGGACAACAAGGGCAGTTATACACAGCTTCATGGCGTTACCCATACCTGGATACTGTCAACAGCCTGGCCGCCGTTGCCGTCACTAACCGCGGCAATAGCCCAGCCGCTTTGAATTTCGGAAACGGCGCAGCAGTTGGTGTATTCGACAATACTTCCCATAGGGGAAATCGGATTCAGCCAGTCTTCGCTTGATGTCCATTCGTAAGAGAGAATATCTCCATCGATATCCTCAGCTGCGACCGTAATTGTCGTTACGCTGTATGAAATAAAAGTGTCCGGCTGGGCAGACATTGAGTTTATGGTCGGGGGATTGTTATCCGGGCCGGCGACCATTCGGTACACTGGGATGCACGAATGAACTTGGGCAAAGAGGCTCCCAGCGGGATTTATTTCTATAGATTAACAGCCGGCGAATATTCGGGATGCCGGAAAATGCTGTATCTTAAGTAGGGGATGAAATTAAGACTTATCCGCTGTCAATTTTCCGTTTTCTTGATGCCTTTTTCAATAACATTTTTCGCCTTTGCAGAGGACACTCTCTGCAACTTGATATGATCGCATTCATTGAAACGGGCAAATTCCCTGAGTTTGCCGGTGAATGCTTTCAAG
>QNCV01000168.1 GCA_003645845.1 Fidelibacterota bacterium
AAAAATCAGTGTTTCACCGACTATCGGCGTAGCGGAACTGATGCTGAAAACGGCTGCTGCACGCGGTCCTATCTCCGTTGGAACGAATTCCAGATCATTGGTGATCAGAAGTTTATCCAGCCTTGTTTGATCCATCCCGTAAGTAAACACGAGTGTATGTGTTCCGGCATCAAGATCATAGGTAACCACCTGATTGTTTTTCAGGTTATCATGGACCTCATCCCAGTGCCATTTACAACCGACCTCGATACCCTTCCATTTAACCCAGTCTTCATCATCCATTTTTACCCAAAAGGCATCTTCGTCCGACATATCGATTTTAACACGTCCCCAGATTTTATATGTCCCGGCCTCTTTCAGCGAAAACCGATAGACTGTATGACCGTCGCTGGGAGCGTTTTGGATATTATTGTTCCCTCCGCGGACTTCGATGTACTGTCCACCGGAGGCGGCTTCCGTATCGTGAATCATCATAGGTTCATGGATGTCACCGGCTTCGGCTTCAATCCATAACTGGACCTTCGAATTTTGTTCCTTTGCAATAACCGTTTGAGCGCAAAGCTGATTCAGAACCAGGATCGATAGAACAAGACTAAAATATGCGATTGACTTTTTCAAAACCTGAATATCCTCTTTTTTCAATTATTGTAACGGTGGCTGCAGCATCAGATTCTGGATAATTTCCGCATAGGCCTCGTCGGTCAGAAGCGGTTTCACAAAAGTGCGATGGCCGGCTTTTATCTGGTATTCAAAACCGTTCTGCAGATGCCCTTTACCCGTCGTTCCCATAGTGAAGTAATCCGCTAAGCCACGCACTCCGTACAATACAGTAATCTGATCCCAACTGGGGCGATTTTTAAAATCGTTGTTAAAATATTTATAATAGGCCTCCCGGACAGGATTCTCAACGGGAGCATCTTTCAATCCGGGCCCGGTATAAATTGTACCGCCGGGATCTGTAAACACAATCGGAGTCGGCCACTCTTTGATAACATACTCAGACACGGAGCTAAGGTTGTGCTGGTTCATATTAAAGCCGCCGCCGTCGGTCGTTCCGGCCATAAGAACCAGTTCCTTTACCTTTGCCTTGACAAGATCGGGCTCGGCCCGCAACAGTTCAGCAAGGTTGTTGACAAATCCAACACTGATGATAGTGACGGAACCGTCCGGCTGATTGTGCAAAACCTCCTGATATACCTCCAGAGAACTCTTTGCATTCTCTCTTTCCAGGTCATGGGGAAACTGAGCAACGGATTCCAGATAGCGGGATTCGTGTGGGTTTTCCAGTTTACCTTTAAAAATACCGACGGGGATATCACCACGCCCATACCAGGTATTAATGGCATCGATGGCAGGAGCTCCGTAGGGATGAACCTCATTAAAACAGACCGCCAACAGCTCTACTTCATGCATATTCGCCATGGCATGTAACATCGCCAAACCGCCGACATCGTCAACGTCCGCACACATATCCGTATCGTAAATGACTTTTTTCGGTTGCCAGCGCGGCGGATCGGTCATCAGATCCTCAATAATTTTTGCGTAGGATTCAGCCGGGAGAAGCGCTTTCAGATATGAATCGTGTCGTTTCTTCAGTTTCCATTTATAACCAGTCAGCAATTTACCTTTGCCCGAATACACCTTCTTAAAATAATCGGCGCACCCCCTCACGGCATACAGGACCGTCATCTGATCCCAACTGGCGTTATCGGGAATATCGGAACCGAGTTGCAGGGAATAAGCCATCCGCACAGGGTTATCTTCCGGCGTGTCCTTCAGGCCGGAACCTGTCATTATCCCCTCACCGAGCAGATGAAACACCAGTGGAGTCGGCCAATTCTTGATTACATTTTGGGCGGCTTCCTGTGTGTTGTGCAAAACGAAATGCTCCGGATCATTCTGGTAAGCGCCCATGATCACCAGTTCTTTTACCTTGGCGGCGACCAGCTCCGGCTCATTACGCAAGAGGTCATCCAGATTTTGGAGATAGCCGGTACTGATAATCGTCACGGACTTGTCTGGTTGTTTTAATAAGACTTTGCGATACACTTCCAACGCACTCGGTGCACTTTCACTATCGAGGTCATGAGGGAATCGGGTCAGGGCATGCATATATTTGGATGTATCCGGATCGGGAAAAGGCCCCTTCCAGATACCCACGGGGATGTTGCCCCGGCCGTACCAGGTATTGATGGCATCTATGGCAGCAGCGCCGTCGGGATCCCCGGTGGCATTTAAACAGACTGCCAGCAGCTCTGCCTCACCTCGGTTCTGAAGACCATGAATCACGGCCAAAGCACCCACATCATCCACTGTCGCACACATGTTGGTCTCATAGATGACTTTTTTTACCGGCCGATTCTGTGCAAATACGAGCGCTGGCAGCAGGATGCTGATAAAGAAAATTCGTTGCGCGATTTTGAAAAGAGATATTATTGGTTTCATATTGTTTTGGTTTTTTCCTTATATAATGAAACTACAAACACACTACTTTTTGGGTGCTTCCACCATCAAATCTTCGATAATTTCTGCATATGCTTTTGCAGGTAAAATATAGTGTAAAACCGCATCTCCCCGGGTTTTCATTTTCCAGGTAAATCCGCTGGGGATTGATCCGGTTCCCTCACTGATTTTTTTAAAATAATTACAAGCTCCCCTCACGCCATATAGCACTGTTATCTGATCAAAACTCGGTTGGTCCGGAAATTTTGAGCCTGAATATTTATAGTAAGCCATCCTCACCGGATTGTCTGCAGGTGTCTCTTTTAATCGAGCACCGGTCATAACATCACCTCCCAGATGATGAAACACGATCGGAGACGGCCATTTTTCAAGTACGTTTTGAGCTGCTTCGACCGTATTATGAAACCCTAAATTGTGATCATCACCATTGTGAGCCCCCATGATCACCAGCTCCTTCACCTTTTTTGCGACCAGTTTAGGCTCCTCTTTGATCAAAATCCCCAGGTTGTTCATAAATCCGACACTGATAATTGTCACAGAATGATTCGGTTGCTCCGCCAACACTTTTCGATATACTTCCAAAGCACTTGGCGCACTTTTATCGGTCAAATCATGGGGAAATTTGGTGAGATCATGCAGATATGCGGAAGTATCCGGATCCGGAAAAGGTCCCCGATACACGCCCACCGGAATATCACCCCGGCCATACCACGTATTAATGGCATCAATGGCCGCCACACCGTCAGGATGCACTTCGTTTAAACAGACCGCCAGGAGCTCGGCCTCGCCTCGGTTCTGCAGGGCATGAATCACGGCCAAACCGCCAACATCATCTACGGCCAGGCACATGTTGGTCTCATATATGACTCTTTTCGGTTGCTGTTCACGGGCAATCATAAGCGCCGGCACGATTAGAAAAAGAATAAGAAAAAACCTCATATGTGTATTTCGAAAAGGATTAGCGATCTTCATTTTTACCTGCTTTCTCAAAATTTGGACTATCTATTTCGGTAAATGGTAGTTCTCCATAATATTATAGAAATCTGCCATAATATCGTCCTTTTTAAAGTTTTCCCAGATTACGATTTTGCGCGGATTAACGGGTTGATCGATCCACTGGTCATTCTCAAATTTCGGCGCCGGTATTTCGACGCGGTCGGCCCAGGCAGGATTCTTCACGATTGCAACAGCGGCCATATCGAATAAAGGTCTCGTTGTGGCATCTTCACGAAAATTCTTAAAAAGACTCACCGAATAATCACCGAAATTTGTAAATGAACCTCCATGTCTTCCAATAACAGGTGTGGCAATGTGAGGCCCTTTCCCCGGCATGATTTCCCGGATATCCTTCAAATAGGCTTTCACCGCATCCGTTCCCGTCTCTTTGTGATAACGCACCATTACCATCTCAAATTCGACATTCGATTCCAACAGCGGTTTAATCGCGGGAATATCATTAACAAAATTATACTCTCCGGGCTCTGGATAATTGGTGCCCAGCCAGACGATACGAACTTTGGGTATAATAGTAGGGTCCTTTGTGATCGCCAGGGCAATATTCGTCAGTTTTCCCACCGGCACTAAGACCAGTTTTCTCTTATCCTTCGCGTGAGCTCTTTCAATAATGAAATTCACGGCATCTGAACCATCAAATTTCTCGTTTTTTACATCATTCTTTATTTCTTCATAATTGCCCGACGCTCCCCTGAATATTTTTATTTTACCATCAAGGCCACAGAGTTTTACAACTCTGGCAGCTTCTTCATAATGCTTTTCTATTTCACCACCATTACTGGTTCGATTAACGGTAATTCCTTCCACATCAAAAATGTGACTATTGAATAGCATATAGGCGATGGCATGCTGATCATCCAGTTCATTGTTGGCATCCGTATCCAATAGAATTCTGATTTTCTCCGATCGGGAGTTTTGGGCTGAATCCGTGGATTTGGACTGGCAGCTTGAAACCACTAAACATGCCGATAATAAAAAAAGAAATAATTTTCTCATATTGCTCCCTCTTCTTTCTACATTCATTTTACTTAAGCAATAACATTTTATGAATTAATTCACTCTTCTCTGTCGTGATTCGAGAAAAATAAACGCCGGAGGCAAGTTCACTCCCATCAAACCGGCAGGAGTAGATACCCGCTTGTTGCTTTTTCCGAAGCAGTGTTTTCAATTTATTCCCACTGATATCATAAATATCGATACTGACAAAAGATTCGGAGGGTATCTGGTACTGGATTGTGGTCGAACAATTAAAAGGATTGGGAAAGTTGGAAAGACGATATTCAGCGGGAGTCGCACCGGCGGCCCATTCACTCTCATGCTCAATCGCAGTAGCCGTCAGAAGTGCATTTATCTCAGACTCCTCCAACACACAATTATAAACCCTAAGGTCGTCAATGATCCCCTGAAAATCTTCATTTCCATCGCCATTAATCCCGATTCTCAGATCTGATAGTTCGGGACTCGGTGGATCAGCATTCCGGACAACTTTATCAAGCCCTCCATCGAGATATAGTCTGGCCACCTGTTCGTTTGAATCATAGGTTGCAGCCACATGATACCAGGTATCCGGCGATATTTCGGTGTTGAAATCCGACGTAGCCGTACCGGAATTTGCCCAACGGAAATGAAATTTGTTCCCATTGGCGCTTTTCCAAAGTCCAAACCAATTACTGCCGAAGCGGTTATGTTCAATAATGGTTCTCCATCCATCCGGTATCGGTGCCGGTATTTTGACCCATACGGCAAGCGTAAAACTGGTGATTGAAAAATCCGGACTTTCTGCGATCGAAACATATTCCTGATCACTGTCAAACTGTATTGCTTTCCCCGATTGTCTCCCCGTCACAAACTGTGGTTGACCGATAATTAAACCATTATTCCCATGATCAGAAGAGTCAGCAACATTATCTTCAAACAACCAGCAACCAACAAGTTTTTCATCAACATTCCCCACGATTATTTTAACAGGATCGGAATACACTTGATGACCTTCATTATCAGTCACACGGGCAAATAAATAATACACTCCCTTCGTGACATTCGTCCAGATAACTTCGTAAGGTGCCGTCGGGTCCTCACCAATTTTTGTAGATTGAGCAAAAAACTCGACGTTTACAACCTGTCCGCCGGTATCCTGGGCAGTAGCTTCAATAGTAATATTACTACCGTCCTCATAATGGGCGCCGGAATCGGGAGAAATAATCGTTACCTCCGGCAATCCATGTACATTGGCCATCAGGTCATCAATGATCTCTTCCATCTCAGTGTTGCTCAGTTTTTTAACTAAATAAGATTGATCCTTATCTGGAGAATCATGCCAAACATTCGAACCATCATCACCGACTTCACAATAACCGGTTGTAACCAGATCCCAATAAAGCAAAGGGTCTCGAACTGCCGCAAGCACCGCCGTCTGATCCCAGCTGGCACGTGTGGCGCCAACATACCCCCCGGCAAGCTCATAGGCTCTTCGAATAGGATTTGATGCAGGAGTAAGGGCTAATTTAGCACCCGTTTGAATTTGGGAGCCTATTTCCGCTCCACTGAAAACGACCGGTTTCGGCCAGTTATCGACCACATATTTTGTCGCTGCGTAATCACAGACAAAATTAAACTCACCACCGGAGGAGGGATATCCTCCCCCCATACA
>QNCV01000169.1 GCA_003645845.1 Fidelibacterota bacterium
GACCAGGACTTCTTCGCCAATTATTAAGTTTTATTAGTAAGATTAAAGAAACCATTACTGACAAATAAAATGGGATTTTATCAGCGGTGAGTGAAAATATTGGCCAATTTGGAAAGATATATATAAGCGGTATTTCTGTTCCAGGAAAGGTATCCGTATAATATCTCAAACAATAAAAATAGATAGCGATAAGTAGAGGAATTCCCATAAGAAAATATTTAAAGGTACCAATCAAATTTATTAAAAAATCCTGTTTCGAGGTCAATTTAAAAAGATATCTGGCGATATAATAAACGAATAAATACCCAATTATTACCAAAAAGTAATAAATATGAATAAATGCAGTAGTGAACAATATTGCTAAAAGAATTCTCTCTGGATGCACTATGCTTTCGGAAAAATAGATTGTAAAAAACAGAGGCATTAAAACAGCAGTACAAAAAGTCCCTGGAATAATACTTGAACTGAGGAAACTAAATTTTGAATTTAGAAAATGGGTTGATATTATTAGTATTACAGAAATAACTGCAAAATTTCGATTATTAAATACCTTTTTTACAAAGGAAAACAATGCCAGTGTTGTAAGAGGAAATACAAGTACAGACAGATTAATCCATACAAAATTAGGTTCAAAGCAACCCAACATTGCGATTGCAGCGATATAAGTATGCCATGCGTTAAAATCGTATAATGTGCCAGCTGGGTATCCACTGAAAAAGGCATTTTCAGAAACCATTTGTGATTGATTTAAATAATTAACCGACTGAGCGACGTGATACCATGCATCACCGTCCTGAAAACTACCTTTCCAATAGACTAAAAGCGCTGTAAGGATTATAAATGTTAAAAAAATTGCAAAATTAAAATCAACTCTTGGTAATAAAATTTTTACGGTTTTATGTTTATAAATTTGAAAGAGAATCCAAAGACCGGAAATTACTATCCCACCAATCCAGATCGTTACCACAGTTGTCAGTGGTAACATAAATATAAAACCAAGAGTCGATAAAATTGTCCAGACAAACAGACTGAGTGCTACGGATAGCAGAATAAATATATCCAGCGACAAGTGACGGAAAAATAGCTTGATAAGTGCCATCCCTGGTAATAATGTGAAGATTATCAGAATGCTGAAAAGTTTTAATTCAGACAGAAACATGCTTCCCTTCGATAAAGCGACGATACCATAGAATAAAAATCAATACCGACCAGAGTTTATAACCATTATCGGCGATTTTCTTCTGGTGTTCATTCCATGCTTTTTGGACATATTGCCAATTGACAAAGGGAATGGATTTTGTTTTGGTCGATGAGAGTAAATCGGACATCAGTGGCTTTAGTTCATTTAAAAACCATAAGGAAATGGGAGTGTTAAAACCGGCTTTGGGGCGCTTTAAAATTTCCTGAGGCAGATGACTTACCATCGCCTGTTTTATCAGATATTTCTTATTCTTTAAGTGATTAAGCTTGAACTTTGATGGTATCCTGAAGAAAAATTCGACCAGCCGGTGATCCAAAAAGGGAACGCGGACTTCCAGAGAGTTTGCCATACTCATCCGATCAATCTTTATTAACATATCGCTGGGTAAATAATAGGTGCTGTCGGTATACAGCGCTTTGGAAAGCAGATCAGCCGTCTGATATTTTTCGAAATGAGAATGGTACTCATTTAATAATTGTTGTTCGATACTATATGGCTCGTCCGGCAGCAGAAATGGCATTTCATCGGGATACCAGATGGCTCGCCAAAGAAAATGAGTATAGAAAGGGTCTTTTTGAATTCCACGGAAGAATCTGTTCAATTTCATCGAAAAGGAGTATTTATCAAAAGAGATCGGTATAAATTTCCCCATATTTGCGAAGGTGTTTATGATTGGACGAGGAATCCATCGCAACATTCTGGCGAGATAGTCGGCTGTGTAGGTTTCATAGCCACCAGCCAGTTCATCGGCGCCGTCTCCGGATAACGCAACTGTCACGAATTGCCTTGTAAATTCGGAAAGATAATAGACGGGGATTGCTGAGGAATCTGCGGTCGGTTCTTCCAGGTGATTAATAAGTTTTGGGATAATATCCAGAATATCCGGCTTTACAATCATGTGATGATGCTCTGTCCCTAAATGTTTTGAAACCAGTCGGGAATAGCGACTTTCGTCAAAACTCTTTTCTTCAAATCCGACTGAGAAGGAGTGAATCGGGGTAGAATTTAACCGGGAGGCGACAGCTGTAATACTGCTGGAATCCACGCCTCCACTCAGGAAAACACCCAAAGGGACATCGCTGCGCAATCTTAATCGGACAGAATCCTGAAATAATTCCATGAATTGTTGTTTTGCAGATATAAAATTAATTGTTCTGTCGCAAGTCGGAATGATTTTCCAGTATTGTACCATAGAAAGACTTGTAGTAGTGACCTGACAATAATATCCAGGTGGAATGCTGTTTATATTCTGAAAAAGAGTGTAATTTCCAGGAATATAATTCATCATAAAATGAGAATACAATCCCTTCCGATCTATATTTCGTTCAATACCGGGATGCTGTAAAATACATTTGATTTCCGATCCAAATAAGAAAAAATCCTTGGTCTGAGTATAAAAAAGGGGTTTGATTCCCATCCGGTCACGGGCAAGAAATAATGATCTGTTTTTCCTGTCAAAGATTGCTATGGCAAACATTCCATTAAATTTTAATAAACATGTTTTCCCCCAATGAATATACGCGTATAATATTACTTCGGTGTCCGATTTGGTTTTGAAAGTGTACCCCACATTGACAAGCTCTTTTCGCAATTCCTGGTAATTATAAATCTCACCATTTAACACGATCGTATAACGATTATTTACATCTGTGATAGGTTGGGAGCCAGTGTCCAGATCGATGATTTTTAAACGACGAATTGCCAGACCGACATTATCCTGGATATAATATCCCTCTTCATCGGGGCCACGATGAATAATCGTGTCAGCCATTTTTCTGAGAACAGAATTTTCGACACTTTTTTCAATATCCCGATAAAATATTCCGCAAATACCACACATTATTCGTACTTTTCCAGTCGCATTTGAGAAATTTGATCCGCTATCATCCCCATGAAGAATATCAGTACACCTGATAACATTAGAAATAAGCTTGCTACCGTAAGACCCTTTCCATTCACTAAGTAAGGAATGCTCCAAATTATTCCAATGAGAATTAAAAATAATGAAGAAGGAAAGAAAATTTTAAGAGGATTAATCAGGGTAATTAATCGTAGTATCGTCAGGATTGTGCCAAATCCATCCCTGATCGGTTTTACGGTACTCTTGCCAATGCGTTTTTCGGTTGAAATGGGAATGAATTTTACGGAATAACCACGAGTCATGAAAATGAGCGTCATAGTTGTAGAAGCCGAAAATCCTTGTGGTAATAGGTGCAGATATTTTACAAGAACGGACTTTTTAACAGCCCGAAAGCCACTATTTAAATCCGGTATTTTCCTACCTGATAAAATCTGGGCTAGCCACGTTAAAATTATTTTTCCGGGTCGTCTTCCGATTGGACGATGACTTGCAGGTGTTCGCGCTCCCACTATCATATCATTAGCATCAATTGCAGAGATTAGTCTGGGAATATCCTCAGCGCGGTGTTGTCCATCACTATCCATGAAAATTAAATTTTCATTGGTAGCAGCTTTAATGCCGCTTTTCAGACTGGCGCCATAGCCTTTGTTAATGGAATGCGAAATCACTTTAATATCAAATTGTCTGAGAATTTCCGGCGTTCTATCAGTGGAACCATCGTCAATGACGATGATTTCCGAATCGGTGAATCGAGAACTCAAACAATGAAGAATCGAAGAAATGCCGTCAGCTTCATTATAAGATGGGATAATAATACTAATCGGTAAATTAGACATCAGAAATACCTATATATATGTTTTTAATTCCGATAAAGGGGACCTTAAAAGGCAGATATTATTTTGTTTCGCATACATTGACGTATTAAAAATTGATTCTTCTCGACATAATCAAGCACCTCAACCCGGTCTGCTATCCACAAATCCAGGTAGTAATTACCCGGGTTCAGAGGGATATTTTTAACATGGCAAAAATTGTCGTGTTTTTCTCAAGATTACCTGGCAGCTTTTTCGCTTTATAACAAGTTGTACATTCAGATAGTATCCCAGCCCGAAATATACTATCGGGATCAGCGGCAGAAAATAGCGCTGGATCGCGTGTACCGCTGAGTGAATTAGGGTAAGGTAGATAACGGTTAAGATAATAATCTGATATTTCTGCCAGTTGTCACGGGCTAATGAATATAATCCAATTATAGAAAGCAGAGTCAAAATATATTTTATAAGCAACACCAACCAAAACAGGATTGGTGAAATAGATTTCAGTGTTGTTGACCCGATAGGCGGTGAAAACCAGAAAATTAGAAAACGGTTGATACATAAAATACTATATCTGATGGGGTGTTTCAGAATAATTTCGACGGCTTTTTGCTTGAGTAACTTATTTAACTCAATGACGGAATTGAGATTATATTTTTGAATGTATTCTGATCGCAATTTAGCCTGTAATTCGGCTGATTCTGTCCGTTGCTGCTCATATTTTGCAATATCGGTGACGGAGTACCACACGGTTCGGTTTTCGATTTCCAGATTCGCCTGCCATAATTCGCCGCCACCGGCATTTACAAGCGGTATCCATTGCTGAAATACTACCCGGTTACGTATTGACCATGGAAAGATTACACAGATCGCGACCAATGTAATTATGATTGGTTCACGAATTTTTATTTTGTTTATAAATGAGGCGATACCGCAAGATATGATAATGATAAAAACCGGCAGATATAAGAAAGTCGGTCTAAGCAGAATTAAAATACCGATTAAAAAGCCCAACAGAGCAGATCGGATTGTATCATTTGTTATATGTGTTGTCTCAATTGAAAGATAGAGTAAGATCGCCATAACAAACATGGTGATAACGACTGCGTAAAAGACATTAACATAGACAAAAGTAGTGCTGAATAAAAACAGAATAGTAATAATCATTCGGATTAATGGATTTACCGTTAATTTTTTTAATGAAAGGTAGACAATTAAGACAGTTAGAATATTAATAATTGCCTGAATGATATATAAATGATTTGGATTTTGCCCTACGACTATCATTGAAATTGCCAGAAATACGGGGTATCCCGGAGAACGTCTGGCAGTTGGATTTTCGCCATCAATCGAGAATGAATGCTGATTAACAATGTTGTTGGCTATCGAATAATATTCCAGCGCATCACGGTCAACCGGTTCATCCACATTCAGTATTAAACCAATACGTAAAACCAGACCGAAAAGTAACAATCCAAGGATTATCAGATGTTCATACTTGTTAAAAAATGATTTTATTTCAAAGGATATATTCTTCACGGATCTGGTCAGGTTTGAGGATTAAAAATAGGAATAAACTAATCATCAGAATACTGAAATTGTTAAGCAGGAAAAAGGACAAAGATAGCGAAACAGCCTGAGCGGCAGTAAGTCCGATTTTTGATAATGCTACCACAAAAACGGCTTCCCGAGTTCCCAATCCGGAAATCGAAATTGGCAGCAGGCTGACGAGATTCCCAAGCGTAAGGGTACCAACGAGATAAAATGGATTAATATCAAAACCAGTGCAATTTGCAATAAAAATCATTTGGTAAAAAATCAGAGCGTACGGTATTAGAGTAAAGATAAAAGGAAATAGCAGTTTGAGATTCCATATTTTTTCAATATCAGCCGCTGTTAAGGGAACTTTGAAGAGTTTTGAAAATATGGCAGATATATATTGACCTACTCGTTTTCGAAATAAGATGATCATGAAGACAAAGAACAGTAGAAAGATCAAATATAATAAGATACCTCGAAAATTTAATATCCAATACATCGCTCCCAAAGCAATGATTAGTAATAATCCCAAATCGAAAAGCCGGTCAAGAACATTGACAAAAAGTCCCTTTTTAAAGTCGCATCCTGATGTCTGCTTTAGATAGAAAATTTTTGAAAAATCGCCCAGCCTGCCAGGTGTAATAGTACCGAGGAACATTCCGGCGCCATAAATCAACAGGCTTTTTAAAAACGGTATGCTGACAGA
>QNCV01000170.1 GCA_003645845.1 Fidelibacterota bacterium
CACTGAACGGCCTGATCGACGAAACCGCCCGTCTTGCAAATGGTGCCGTAGAGGGCAAACTGGATGTTCGCGGCGAAGTCGATAAGTATATGGGCGACTATGGCAAGATTATACAGGGCGTAAACGACACACTCGACGCCATAGCTGTTCCTCTCAAAGAAGTAGCAGAGGTATTATCAGCTGCGGCAGCGCAAGACCTGACAAAACGCGTCGTTGGACAATACAACGGTGAATTTAACGACCTAAAGCAAAATATTAACCAGACATTTGAGATTCTAAATGACGCTCTCGTTGGCGTCAGCGAGGCTGTCGAGCAGGTGACTTCTGCCAGTAGTCAGATCAGCAGCGGAAGTCAGAGTCTTGCCGAAGGCGCCAATGAGCAAGCCAGTTCACTGGAAGAGGTCTCTGCCAGTCTTGAGGAAATGGATGCCCAGACAAAACAGAATGCCGATAACGCTAACCAGGCTAAGAACCTGTCCACTGAATCCCGCGATACCGCCCTTAAAGGTAACGAGGCCATGAAAAGAATGACAGAAGCCATTGACAGGATCAAAAAATCATCGGATGAAACATCCAAGATAGTCAAAACAATCGAAGACGTCGCCTTTCAGACGAATCTGCTGGCGCTGAACGCCGCGGTAGAGGCTGCACGCGCCGGTGAAGCCGGGAAAGGATTTGCCGTTGTTGCGGAAGAGGTAAGAAACCTGGCTCAGCGAAGCGCCGAAGCGGCCACCAACACAGCTGAATTAATCGACGCCTCGGTTAAGTATGCAGACGATGGTGTACATGTCAGTGAAGAAGTTGCCAAGTCACTGGAAGAAATTGTCGATGGCGTAGGAAAAGTCAACACTCTGATTGCCGAAATAGCCGCTGCCAGCGAAGAACAGGCCAAGGGTGTTGATCAGATCAACGTGGCGGTTGCCGAAATGAATAAAGTCACTCAGCAGAATGCCGCCAATTCCGAAGAATCGGCCAGCGCCGCCGAAGAACTGAATTCACAGGCGGAAGAACTATCTTCGATGGTTGAAAAATTCAATCTGACCAATGCCTCTTTCAGTAAATCGAGGACGCCTAAGCGTCTGGGTTCGGGTGTTCAATTCAATAAAACACCGAAAGTTGAATCGAAAAAAACCATTGCAGGCAAAGTCAGCAGACCCGAAGAAGTCATACCGTTAGATGATAATGACCTGAGTAAATTCTAATCACAAATGCAGTCATACTTCGTGTTTGGATATATCGATGAGACTTCACTACCAACCGGTAGTGAAGTCTCATTACCTCAACAGGGAATTTAGCTATGGCAGAACAACCGCGTCTCGATCAAAGGACATTTCAAAAATTTTGCGAATTAATTTACAACCTTGCCGGAATCAAACTCGGAGCCCAAAAAAACGCCCTGGTTTCAGCCCGGATCGGCAAACGGATGCGTATATTGGGTCTGAATGATTACAAGGAATATTACAATCTCGTGAAAGATGATCGCACAGGCGAAGAGATTGTAGAGCTTCTGAATGCCATATCGACGAATGTTACCCATTTTTTTCGCGAAGAACAGCATTTCAGGATTCTGGACCAGTTATTAAAAGAGTGGGAGGCACAGGGACAACGGACATTCAGAATCTGGTGCGCAGCCGCTTCTACGGGTGAGGAACCTTATTCAATTGCAATCACGATAAAAGAGGCTCTGCGAGACAGCTCTGAAACTAAAATCCTGGCAACCGATATTTCTACTAAAGCGCTTAATATTGCCCGGGAAGGTTTGTATAAAAAACGAAATGTTCAGAGAATCCCGGCTTCCATACTTCAGAAATATTTCACCAAAGAAACGGTTCAGGGCGAAGTCAATTACCGGGCTGTCAGCAGTTTAAAAAAAATGCTTACATTTGCCCGGCTCAATCTGGCCAATCCACCTTTTCCTATGCATGGACCTTTTGATGTAATTTTCTGCCGAAACGTGATGATTTATTTTGACAATGAAGTACGCCGAAGACTACTGGCCGAATGCTATCGTCTGACCAAGCAGGGCGGTTACCTGATTGTGGGCCATGCCGAAAGCTTATCCGGAATGCTCAGTAATTTTAAAAGCGTCGAACCTTCAGTATACATCAAGTCATAAGATCGGAAGATTGAAATGGGGCAAATTGTTGTAGGTATTTCAGACAGAAAAATATCGAGAAATCCGGCGGATACACTAATCACCTATTCGTTAGGGTCATGTCTGGGAATTACGGTATATGATCCTGTCGCTCAATTAGGCGGAATGATGCACTGCATGCTGCCGATAGCCGGCGCCGATCGGGAAAAAGCCAAAGCCAATCCATTTATGTTTGTGGATACAGGCATGGCAACCTTCCTGCAGGAACTGTTTGATCTCGGCGTTACGAGGAAGAACGCAGTTGTAAAAGTATGCGGCGGCGCCCGGGTTTTGGATAGCAAAGACCTTTTCCGGATTGGTGAGCGAAATTTCATTGTATTCCGTAAAATGATGTGGAAAAATGGTCTGATGATTGCCGCCCAGGATGTTGGCGGCAGCAGTGCGCGTACGATGTTTCTTGAAATCGCAAGTGGCATAGTGTCCGTTAAAAACGGAACTAAAATCTCGGAGTTAAAATAATGATCCCGTTAAACTCAACGAATATAAATAAACCGTTGAAGGAAATCGAAAAAAGGATTGATTCCTATCCGGCTATGCCGGCAATGTGTCAGCATCTGATTAAGAGCTGCGAAGATCCGGATGTCAATTTCAAAAAACTTGTCGATGAAATACGTTATGATCCGGGAATTACGGCCAATATTCTTAAAATGGCGAATTCGGCATATTACGGCTCAAGCCGCAGGATTGAATCTCTCCAGACCGCTATGGTCCGTCTGGGCCTTAAGCAAATTTCGGAAATAGTAATTGCACACAGTGTCGCCGACCGTCTGGTGAAAAAGCTGCAAGGCTATGACCTGCGACCGGAAGAGCTGCTTAAACATTCCGTTTGGGTGGCCATAGCGGCGGAAGATCTGGCCAATGTGTTGCATATTAAACCCCCGGCGATGTTATTCACCGCCGGTCTCCTTCACGATCTGGGTAAAATAATTCTCGATGATTATATTCTTGACCAGAGAGAGGCCCTGCTAAAGGCAACGGGCAATAATGGAGAAGACAAGATATCCTTTGATATTGTTGAACATCAGATTCTGGGAATAAATCATTCCGAAGTCGGCGCACAATTGCTGGAAAACTGGAATTTTCCGGAGGAACTGGTCATCGCGGTCCGATATCACCATGCGCCAACAGACCCGGACATCGAATATGATCCCTCTGCGGCAATGGTACACATTGCCGACATGCTGGCCTACAGCGTGGGAATAGGAATCGGCGTGGATGGTTTGCAATATGTATCCAATCCGGAGGTTATTGAACGGCTGCATCTTAAACCGATTATTCTCGAAGGAGTTGCCAGCCGGACTCTTGAAAAAATGGAAGAACTTAAAAGTTTATTGGTTGGTTAAGGAGTGACGATTTATGGCCTATAACATATTAGTGGTTGATGACTCACGAATCGTTCGAACGGTTGTGAGTAAGACACTACATCTGACAGGAATCGATATCGGCGAAATATTTGAAGCTGAAAACGGACAGGAAGCATTGGAACGGCTTGAAAATCACTGGATTGATATTGTTTTTGCCGATATTAATATGCCGGTGATGAACGGAGAGGAAATGGTGGAAAAAATGGCACAAAAAAAGATGCTGGATGAAACTCCTGTGGTTATTATTTCCACCGACAGAAGCGTCACACGTATAGAGAAACTTTTATCCAAAGGGGTCAGAGCCTATCTCAACAAACCGTTTACACCGGAAAGCGTACGTGATGTCATTATTGATATTCTGGGCCAATCCTGATCCGGATAACATTAAGCTCTCAATCAACGGGGAATACGATGAATAACACTACCAAAGATATTGTCAGGAAAGTAGTTAAAGATGTTCTGGAAAGGTTCGCATTTATGTTTGTCGACGAGCCGGACGGCAGTGAAAAGGCCGACTGGAGCGATGACATTCTGCATGCCGTTATCTCCTTCAACGGTGAATTCCGGGGCAGACTGAGTATAACCGCACCGGTATCATTTTGTACCGAAGTGACTGCAAATGTTCTCGGCATTGATCCTGAAGAAAATGCCGGTGAAATGGCGTGTGATGCCTTACGGGAATTAATCAATATCATTTGCGGTGAATTAGTGGTCGCCTTATATGGAAACAAGCCGATCTTTAACCTGAGCATACCCACACTTGATCGGATTGATTCCGACAGATGCCGAACACTTTCGGCGGACCCAAATCATTTGCAGTTTTCAGCTGACGGCACTCCCATCCTGGTTGGTCTAAGCATAACGGAGTAGTTTATGGAAAATAGAAAAATCAGAGTTCTGCTGGTTGACGATTCGGCAATAGTTCGACAGGTATTCTCCCGAGAGCTTTCTAAGGAAAAGGACATCAACATTGTCGGAACGGCTCCCGATCCCTATGTAGCACGTGATAAAATCGTAAAACTTGATCCAGATGTCGTTGTACTGGACATTGAAATGCCCCGAATGGACGGAATAACTTTCTTGCATAAGCTTATGCAGTATTACCCCTTACCCGTTGTCATTGTTTCTTCGCTGACTCCCAAAGGCGGCAAAATGGCACTGGAAGCCATTGAAGCCGGCGCAGTGGAGGTCATGTGTAAACCGGGAGCGGCTTACTCCGTTGGAAATATTTCAGTGGCCCTGGCAGATAAAATTCGGGCCGCAGCCACGCTGAAAGGCCGAATAGCCAAAAAAGGGAAATCCTCTGAAGCCCCTTCGGGGAAAAAACGACTTGCCATGATTCAGACAACGAATAAGATCATCGCCATCGGGGCTTCAACCGGCGGTACGGAAGCAATTAAGGAGGTGCTCACCCGCTTTCCAAAAAATGCACCGGGCACTGTCATTGTTCAGCACATGCCGGAGCATTTTACTGCGTCTTTTGCCGAACGATTAAACGATCTCTGTGCTATCGAAGTACGTGAAGCGCGGAATAATGACTCCGTCGTTCCCGGTCTGGCTCTGATCGCTCCCGGTAATTATCATATGTTGCTCAATCGAAGTGGTGCGAGATATTATGTCGAAGTACGCAACGGTCCGCTGGTCTGCCGGCAGCGGCCGGCCGTCGAAGTATTATTCAAATCAGTCGCCAAATACGCAGGCAGCAACGCTCTCGGCGCACTTCTCACAGGAATGGGCGCAGATGGCGCAGATGGATTAGTGGAAATGCGCAACGCCGGAGCCTATACAATTGCCCAGGACGAAAAAAGCTCGGTGGTATTTGGAATGCCCAAGCAAGCCATAGAACGGGGCGGGGCATGTGATGTTGTGCCGCTGCACAAAATAGCAGAAACGTTGCTGAAAAAGGTCTGACGAAAATAAAAAAAACCGGATATTTCCGGTTAGTAAAGTGGCGATAAGCGCCTGTTTATTGACGAAAGAGCGGGTGAAGGGAATCGAACCCTCGTATCAAGCTTGGGAAGCTTGTGTTCTGCCATTGAACTACACCCGCTTATAAAGAACGGGAATAATTTAATAGTATCAGACTTTTTTCAAAATCATTTTAAGGGTTTAGCGTAACACTATTTTCCCGCTCGTCGGTGTTTTTTTCACGTAAAAATCGTAAAATTCTATTAATTGAATATTTACAAGAGATTGTGGTTTTTCTCGTCGACAAACACAAAATCTTGTGTTTTGCCTTGACATAAATTTTCGGCGGTTATATATTTCAACGTATTTAATCAGCCAACCTTGCGGTGGCATCTAATAAGAAAAGTTTTTTAAGGAGTTTTTTTAGTGTCTGAACCCATCGCCTTTAATTTCGAAACCAGTGACCGGAACACACGGGAAGACATTACGAGGAATCGTATACCCGTCACAAATAAAGTTAAAAAAACGGAAAAAGATCCCAATTTTTCCGAAAATGCGCTCGAAATTCTAAAACGTCGGTATTTATTACGTGATAAGTCCGGCAAAGTGATCGAGACACCGGAGGAGTTGCTGAGACGAATATCGAACGCAATAG
>QNCV01000171.1 GCA_003645845.1 Fidelibacterota bacterium
ATAAACTTGTCAGATTTAATCGGATAATTGACTTCAGACAGAAAATATCGGGAAAACCTGAGAGGTTTAATCAATTCTCTCGTTCCGAGGCTTCACAATTACCACGTTACAACATTCGTGACTATCAATCCGCTCACTTTTAAAAAATATTCCCAAATTTGGAAACGAATCCTGAATAACAGGGGACATTCTATCAGAATTGAAAAAAAATATATTGTGGATGTTTTTCTATATTTGTATATTTATTAATACATGAAAATAATTAATATTGTGGTATTTCTGAGCATTTCTGACACACTACTTCGGAGGATAATCGATGAGTAGCCGAGTTTTAATTGCAGATAGTGACCGTGATATTCGAGAATCGCTGGGATCGGTTTTATCGGAAAATGGTTTTACCTGTATTTGTACCAGTGATGGCGAAGAGGCGCTGAAGAAAGTCAAGGAAGATAATTTTGACTTATTGATCGTCGATATAAAGTTGCCGAAGTGGGACGGAATTCAGATTCTTGATAAAGTCTGTAAGATAAGTCCCCGTACAATGACAATGATTGTTACAGCCTCGGCGACGATTGAAACCGCAATCGAAGCTTTACGAAAGGGAGCCGTAGATTATCTGACAAAACCGCTTGATTATAACGATGTTGTCCTGCGTGTCAAGAAAATGCGGAAAATGCAACAGATCCTTCTCGAGAATCAGTATCTGAAGCAGGAAATTCACTCAAAATACAATCAGAATCTGATTATCGGTGAAAGCTCTGCAATTAAAAATATATATAGGTTGATTGAGAAAGTTGCCCATTCTTCCTCAAATATTCTTATAACCGGGAAAAGCGGGACCGGCAAGGAATTAGTTGCCAGAGCCATCCACCAGAACAGTCCCCGTGCCGAAGCGCCTTTTGTGCCGATTAATTGCGGTGCTATTCCTGAGAACTTATTTGAAAGCGAATTATTCGGATTTAAAAAAGGGGCGTTCACCGGCGCTATGATGGATAAGGACGGTGTCTTCAGAGCGGCAAACGGGGGCACCCTTTTTCTTGACGAAGTGGGAGAAATTCCGATTCATATTCAGGTTAAATTGCTCAGAGCAATTGAAGAGAAAGAGATTAAACCAATCGGCAGTCCGTCATCATTGAAAGTCGATGTCCGAATATTATCGGCAACTAATAAGGATCTACTGAAAGAGATCGAAGAGGGCAATTTTCGCGAAGACCTTTATTATCGTCTGAATATTATTGATATTCATCTGCCATCACTCAGCGAACGTCGGGATGACATTCCGCTTTTGGTCAATCATTTCATCAATAAATATAACAATGAACTCAAACGTAAGGTTCTTGGCGTCGACAATGAAACGATGAAGGTGTTGATGAACTATAAGTGGAAAGGTGAAGTTCGGGAGCTGGAAAATGTCATCGAAAGAGCAGTATTGCTCTGTGAAGGGGAATACGTGACATTGAAAGATTTGCCGCCCCATGCCTACACCGGAGTTTCAATTGAATATGCCGATGACCTGAAAACCTCCGTCCGTAATTTCGAGAGGCAGCATATTCTATCGATTCTCAAGCGGGTTGATAACGATAAAAACAAATGTGCGGAAATCCTGGGAATCGGTCTATCGTCCCTGTATCGCAAGATCGACGAACTGGAAATTAAACTGTAATCATTTATATACACATCTTCCCACTGCTAATTTGGAAAAAAAAGCAAATGCGTGATTTGCGAATCCGACTGTTTTTAAGCGGCGTTGTCAGACGGGGAAAAGGCTTACCTGAAAATCGCAATAAACACACCGGCAGCGATGGCTGATCCTATGACACCGGCCACATTCGGCGCCATGGCGTGGAACAGAAGGTAGTTGTCTTTATCGTACTGACGCGCAAAATGCTGCACAACCCGCGCTGAATCCGGTACAGCCGATACTCCGGCGGCCCCGATGAGCGGATTGATTTTTTCCTTCAGGAAAAGGTTCATGAATTTTGCGAAGACTAATCCGCCAAAGGTCGCTATGCTGAAGGAAAACAGTCCCAGAAAAAATATTCCCAGCGATTTGGGTGTCAGAAAACCAACATTGGCGCCATCCACATAGCGGGTGGCCTGTGTGCTGGCGCCGACCGCAAATGACAGCAAGATTGTACAGATATTCAGCAGCGAATTGCCGGCGGTTTTACTGAGCCGGTCGGTGACACCGCTTTCTTTTAAAAGATTTCCCAGCATCAGCATACCTACGAGCGGGAGTGAACCGGGAGCAATGAGTGCGGCAACAATGACAACAATTATAGGAAAGAGTATTTTTTCCCTTTGTGAAACCTTCCGTGAGGGTTTCATTCTGATTTTACGTTCTTCCACCGTGGTCAGCAGTTTCATGATCGGTGGCTGGATCAACGGAACCAGGGCCATGTAGGAATAGGCTGCGATGGCAATCGGCCCCAGCAGGTGCGGTGCCAGTTGCGAAGACAGAAAAATTGACGTCGGACCGTCGGCGCCGCCGATAATGCCGATGGACGCCGCTTCCAGGTTTGTGAAACCAAGGAGTAATGCTCCCAGGTAGGTTACAAAAATCCCAACCTGGGCGGCGGCTCCCAGCAGCACGGACTTCGGGTTTGAGATAAGCGACGAAAAATCAGTCATAGCGCCGATGCCGAGAAAGATCAACGGCGGAAAAATTCCTGATGTTACGCCATAGTAGATCAGGCTGAAAACGCTGTTTTGGGGTGCGCCGTTGGCTACTGTATCGTAAACGCCCAGAGGCAGTCCCTGAATATAGGGAATATTGCCGACGATGACGCCAAACCCGATGGGGAGAAGGAGCAGCGGCTCATATTTTTTAACAATTGCCAAATAGATGGCAACGCAGCCGACAATAATCATTATCACGTTGCCCCATTGCAGATTCGCAAATCCGGTGGTTTGGATAATCTGAAATATCATATTCATTATTCAGTACTCCTTAGACCAGTTCTACCAGGACATCGCCTTCATTCACCGAATCGCCCTCTTTGACGGCGATGGACTTGACCGTACCATCCGCCAAAGCCTGGATGTCATTTTCCATTTTCATGGCTTCCATAATTAATACTACCTGACCGGCTTTGATGGAATCTCCGGGTTTGATATTAATTTTCAGAATCAGACCGGGCAGAGGTGCAACTATGGCTGAGTCCGGAACGGCTATTGCAGATTTGGGTGCGGATTTAGCAGATGTACTCACCCCTGGAGCCGGGGCGGGAATTCTTGAAGGAACATTCGGTTCATCTTTTGGTTTTAGATCGGAAACCTGTTCGATGCCAAGGTCTTTTAAACCCACAGTGTATGTTTTTCCGTTCACTGTTACCACGGCCTCATAGGCACTGAATTCGTTGATCGTAACCGCATACTCTTTATCGTTTATTTCAAGTTTCAGGGTCTTTTCTCTCATAGGAAATACTCTCTTAACTTTGTTTATATATGGTTAAGCGTTGTCCGAACCTTTGACCACTTGTCCAGCTGGATTTTTGTTCGCCCCGCTTGAAAGTAATCTGGGATTGCAGCGTTTCAAAATGGATTCGACGGTAACATTCAATAGCTGTTGCAATGGCAACCAGCTCATCATCGGAAATCCGGGGTCTTTTTTTAGCAACACTTTGCTGCATACTTTCCTTTTGTAATCCCTTTTTAGCGGATTGTCGGTGAATACGCTCAAAAACCTTATTGAACAGGTGAATCGTGGTGGCAATTAGAATCAGACCGGCAAAGACAACAATAATTCCACTCAGCGCAATATTGAATCCGTTGTTTTGAATAATATTGTCAAACATTGAATAAACTCCTACAGCGGAATATTGCCATGTTTTTTGGGAGGATTTTCATCCCGTTTATTTGCCAGCATTTCCAGGGCTTTGATTAATTTATAACGGGTAATCTTCGGTTCAATGACTTCGTCAACGTAGCCTTTTGCCGCAGCCACATAGGGGTTGGCGAACTTGTCCCGATACTCTTCGATTTTTTCCCGGAGTTTTTCCTTCGGGTTTTCTGCGGCTTTGATCTCTTTGGAGAAGATGATTTCGCTGGCGCCCTGGGGTCCCATGACCGCAATTTCCGAAGACGGCCAGGCGTAAGAATAATCACCGCGCAGCTGTTTGGAATTCATGACACAAAATGCTCCGCCGTAACCTTTTCGGGTAATCACGGTTATTTTCGGTACGGTGGCTTCGGCATAAGCGTAAAGCATTTTGGCGCCGTGTTTGATGATGCCGTTATATTCCTGAACGGTACCCGGCATAAATCCGGGAACATCTTCGAAGGTTATGATCGGAATATTGAAAGCGTCACAAAAGCGGACGAAGCGGGCTGCTTTGTTGGAGGAATTGCTGTCGAGAACCCCAGCCAGATATTTTGGCTGGTTGGCAACAATGCCAACGGATCGGCCATTCAGACGCCCAAATCCGATAATAATATTAGGCGCAAACAGCGACTGTACTTCGAAGAATTCACCATTATCAAGAATTCGCTCCAAAATTTCCTTCATATCATAGGGCTTATTCGGATTATCGGGAACAAGATAATTCAGGTCTTCATCAATCCGGTCGGGCGGGTCCTGATTGGGAATAATCGGCGCCTCTTCCATGTTATTCTGGGGAATGTAATTGAACAGCTTTCTGATACCTTCAAAAAGGCTCTTCTCGTCATCATAAGTAAAATGGGCAATACCGCTTTTCGTAGCGTGGATATCGGCGCCGCCAAGTTGATCGGCGGTAACATCTTCATGGGTAACGGTTCGAACAATTTTCGGACCGGTCAGAAACATATAAGCGGTTTTGCGAACCATAAAGACGAAATCGGTCAGTGCCGGTGAATAGACCGCGCCGCCGGCGCAGGGACCGACCACCGCACTGATCTGGGGAACAACGCCGGAATAAAGAACATTACGCAGAAATATCTCGGTGTAACCGGCCAGAGAATCCACACCTTCCTGAATCCGTGCGCCGCCGGAATCGTTGATGCCGATAACCGGCGCGCCGACCTTTGCGGCTTTTTCGAGTACTTTTACCACCTTGTCAGCCACGGTTTTTGATAATGAACCACCGAAAACCGTGAAGTCAAAAGCATAAACAAAAACCAGACGCCCGTGAATAGTGCCGTAGCCGGTGACCATGCCGTCACCCAGGATTTTCTTTTTCTGCATGTCGAAGTCGGAACATTCGTGCAACCGGAACATGTCTATTTCTTCAAAACTTTTCTTGTCCAGCAGCAAGTCGATACGCTCCCGGGCGGTGAATTTACCCCGGCTATGCTGTTTGTCGATGGCAATGTCGCCGCCGCCTCGCTGAGCCTTATCGATTTTTTCTTTTAACTCTAAAATTTTGCGTTCCCTGCTCATATATGTTTTCCTCTGTTTTCGGGATTGATACTGTTTGTTATTCTTCCCCAACCTGACAAAGTTCTGTCAGGACTTTTCCCGATGATTTCGGATGCAGAAAAGCGATTTTTGTACCGTGGGCACCCTCTCTTGGCTTTTCATCGATCATGCGGATATTTTTTGCAATAATTTCTTTGATGTCAGCTTCGATATTATCGCTTTGATAAGCGATATGATGAATTCCTTCGCCCTTTTTCCCGATAAATTTTGCAATCGGGCTTTCCGGCGATGTCGGTTCCAGCAGCTCAATCTGGACTTCCCCAACCCGGAACATGGCTACTTTGACTTTCTGCTCGGGAACAATGTCGGTTCCTTTAAATTCCAGGTTTAGAACATCACGATAAAAAGGAAGATGATTTTTCAGGTTTTCCACCGCGATTCCGATGTGATTCAATTTTGTTATCATTGCCAGTTTAACTCCTTTAAGAATTCTCCGATTTTTTTGTTTAGTAATTTATACGGACTGACTTTTTTCTGAAAGACTTCATCGACCCAGCTGTCGAGACGTTGATCGATTTTCAGGAAAGTATTAGCGCGGGCCATAATCTTAGCGCTTGCGATGTGTCTCAATTCCTTCTCGATGCGTTCTTTGCGCATATCATTCAGCCGACCACTTGTCTTTAACGTTATATAATATTTTTCAATCATCTGAAATGTCTCATCAATCC